>CAIQPV010000153.1 GCA_903873725.1 uncultured Nitrosomonadales bacterium | reverse complement strand
TCGAAGTCAACGGCAAGCCGCAGGTGCTGATGTGCGCCTTCTATCCGGAAAATAATGTCACCCCGGCCATGCTGGAGAAACTTCGCAAGGAGGCGCGCATTGGTGATTTCCAATTTACCACACTGCTCGCTCCCAGTGAGTACCAGATGCTCCTGCTGGATGCGCCCAATGTTCAGCCGGACGAGCTGAAGGCGGCTATCCGGTGGCGTGTCAAGGATTTGCTGAACTACCTGATAGATGACGCCACCATAGATGTGTTGAGAATCCCTGCCCACAAGACAGGAGGCGAGCGCCCGCAATCTCTGTATGCGGTTGCCGCACACAACAACGCGATTAGGAGGCACGAAGCGCTGTTTGAAAGAGCAAAAATTGATCTGAATGTAATCGATATTCCTGAAATGGCGCAGCGCAATATTGCCGCCTTATTTGAGGAAGATGAGCTTGGTTTGGCCCTGCTGGCCATTGATGATAACGGGGGATTGATTACTTTCACCAGCGGCGGTGAATTGTATTTGGCGCGCCGCATCGAAATTACTCTTGGCCAGTTGCAGAACACTGACGAAAATACGCGCCGGCAGCATCAGGAACGACTGGAACTGGAATTGCAGCGCTCCATGGATTTTTTCAGCCACCAATATAGCTATATTCCGGTGGCGCGCTTGCTGGTTTCAGCACCTGAACAATTTGGTCTGGCAGCGTTGTTGTCGCCGAACCTGGAAGTGCCGGTAGAGCAGCTTGATTTGTCGCAGGCGTTTGACATCAGTGCGGTTCCAGAGCTGGCGAACAGTGAATTTGCCGTCCGCTCATTCCTTTCCCTGGGGGCCGCCCTGCGGCATGAAAGGCGGGTGCTATGAGCCAGCAGATCAATCTGTTCAACCCGATTTTCCTCAATCCGAGAAAGCTATTTTCCTTGGTGACCATGCTGCAGGCGCTGGGCCTGATCGTGCTGGGTTCGGGGCTGTTTTACGGGTATGCCTGGTATCAGGTCAAGTCGCTGAACACGCAGATTGACGAGACAGGCAAGCGCTACCTCACCGAGCAGGCCAAACTGTTGCGCTTCGCGGATGGCGGCTCGCCGCAGGAATCCGCCCAATCGCTGGAAAGTGATTTCAAGTCGGTAGAGGCGAGGCTGGCAACGCAACAGCAATTTATTGAAACATTGAAGAGCGGGGTGATCGGCAACGCCGCAGGGTATTCGGAATACATGCGTGCGTTCGCGCGCCAGGCAGTGAACGGAGTGTGGCTGACCAGTTTCAATATTTCCGGGAACGGGACGCAGATGAGCATTAGCGGTGCGGTGCTGTCTCCCGAATTGCTGCCGGTCTATATCAGCAAGTTGAACCAGGAACAAGTGATGCGCGGGAAACCGTTTGCATCGCTCCAGATGCGGAGGGGCGGCGACGGAGGGCGTTCCGTCGAGTTTACCCTGCAATCAAGTGAAACGGGCGGGGCAGCAAAATAATGAACCTAAAAAACGTAGTTGGCGAAGAATTATATGGTATTTCAATGGATTATGCCGTTTTTGTAGGTGCGAATTTATTCGCACGCCCAACAAGTTATGTGCGAATAAATTCGTACCTACGAACCCATCAACTGAGGTTTTTAGGATGAATCAGCAATGGCAAATGCTCGAAAAAAAGGTTGACAGCATGTCGCTGCGCGAGCGCCTGCTCACTTTTGCCGCGATTGCGGCAGTGCTGGTTGCGCTGACCAAAACGTTTCTGTTGGATCCTCTGCTGGTCGAACAGAAAAAACTCTCCGCCAAAATGCAGCAGCAGCAGGAGAAAATGAAGACGGTTCAGGCGCAGATGGACGCTTCGTCACAGGCCAGGAGAGATGTTAAAAATTCGCCGCTGCATAGCCGCATTGAGCAAGCCAGGCAGCAGCTCGCGGACGGCGATATTTATCTGGAAGGACTTCGGGAACGTCTGGTGGCGCCGGAAAAAATGGCTGCGCTGCTGGAGCAGGTGCTCAACCAGAATGGCCGGTTGCGGCTGATGGATATCCACACCTTGCCGGTTGCTCCTTTGACGATGGCCAAAGCGGGTGGTGCGGGTGCCGCCGCCGCGAGTGGGGTGGCAGCTCCGGATGGGCAGGTATTCAAGCACGGTGTGCAACTTACCGTGCGCGGCAATTATCTGGATTTGATGCAATACTTGGCCGACCTTGAGCATCTGCCCTCACAAATGTTTTGGGGGAAAGCGGAAATGACTGTTGAACAGCATCCCGAGGTCGAGTTGACGCTGACCCTTTACACTTTGAGCCAGGACAAAACATGGCTAAAGATTTGAAGCGCGCCTGGCTGATAAACGGGTGGCTGTTGCTGGGCGCCATCCCTGCCATCTGTGCGGAACAAATACTGGTTGATCCGACGAAGCCGCCGGCCGAACTTGGCAACCGTCCGGTGGCTGCATCGAGCGAATTGCAGTCCATCATCATTTCGCCTGCCCGGCGCGCGGCGATCATCAATGGGCAAACGGTCGAACTGGGCGGAAAAGCGGGCGATGTTAGGTTGATTGAGGTCAGCGAGGGTAGCGTAGTGTTACAAGGGGCGAAGGGGCGGCAAGTCTTGACGCTGTTCCCCAACGTGAGAATTGACAAGAAAGCGGTTTTGCCACAGATGGAACCACACATGGAAGAGGATGTGAACAGTCCTGCCCGGAAGGAAGAGCCGGTTGCCAACCCGGCCAGCCGCGCCGGAAAGAAGGAGGAAAAATGAGGCGAATACTATGGATGCTGCCATTGGGAATGCTGGTATTGACCGGCCTGCCCGGTTGCGCCACGCCTAACTCAAGGAATACCACGGCGGAGGCAATACAACATGAAATGGATGGTTTGACAAAAGACAGCGTCAGGCCTGCCAGGACCGAGGCAGTCAGCAATGCCCCTGCTGCCCCAGCTTTCAATGATTATGCCCAGGATAGACAGCAAACCGCTGGAGCCGAGGTTTGATCTTGCCGTGAATAACACACCGGCCAGCCAGGTTTTCATGGCCATAGTGTCGGGTACACGTTACAACATGTTGGTTCCCCCCGAGGTTAAGGGCAACATTTCGTTGAGCTTGAAGGATGTGACAGTGTTCGAGGCGCTGGAGTCGATTCGCGAATTGTATGGCTACGAATACAAGGTTGATGAAAACCGCATTTACATCCAGCCGATTGCGCTGCAAACAAGGCTTTATCAAGTCAATTATCTGACCGCAACACGTACAGGTTCATCAACCCTGTCCGTACAGTCTTCATCTGGAGGCACCGGCGGTACCGGCGCGAGCAGCATGGGGGGGGCGGGCAGCAGCACCGTTACCACGACAACCAATCCCAAGGCCAACTTCTGGACGGAATTGGAGGCTTCGCTGAAAGCCATCGTAGGCAGTCAGGGCGGGCGCAGCCTGGTGATAAATTCCATGTCCGGGGTAATCGTGGTGCGTGCCATGCCGGACGAGTTGAAGAGCGTGACTGCCTATCTCAAGGCTTCCCAGATTTCGATTGAGCGCCAGGTGATACTGGAAGCGAAGATTCTCGAAGTGCAGTTGAATGGCAGTTTCCAGTCCGGAGTGAATTGGGCCGCTTTCAACAGCAAAACCTCCGTGGGGCAAGTGTCTCCAGGTGGCACGCTTGGCCCAACGGGAGTGCTGACAGATGGAACGCTAAATGCAACTCCCGGCAGCAGTCTGTCTTCTACCGGAGCTGCCGGAGCCTTGTTCGGGTTGGCATTCCAGACCAGCAATTTTGCCGCGATGCTGGATTTCCTGGAAACCCAGGGCAGTGTGCATGTGTTATCGAGCCCGCGAATTGCCACTTTGAATAACCAGAAGGCCATATTGAAGGTGGGTACGGATGAGTATTTCATCACCGGATTCAGCAGTACGCCGGCCACAACAACCGGGAATATAACCACCCCAGCCTCGGTTACGCCTACTTATTCTTCATTGTTTTCAGGGATTGCACTGGACGTAACGCCGAGTATCAACGAGTACAACGAGATCATCCTGCACGTGCATCCGTCGGTCAGCCAGATTACCTCGCAAAACGTGCCGATCCTTTCCGGAGGAACCGTTCCGATGGCATTAACTGCAATTTCGGAAACGGATAGCGTGGTGCGCGCGCGCGATGGACAGATCGTGGTTATCGGTGGTTTAATGAGTCAGTCAACTACAAACAATCAATCCGGCCTGCCGGGTTTATCCAGTACGGCGTTGGGACTGACTGAAAAAAGTACCAAAAAAAGCGAGTTGATCCTGTTGCTGAAACCCACGGTGGTGGATAGCGACAAGGATTGGTCGGATGAAATTGGGCATAGCCGCGACCGCATGAATAGCATGGCAAATGCTTCCGGAGCAAAGCCATGATCAGACAACAGATGACGGATGGCAAAGGACAGGCCGTTGTGTGTCACTACCCAGTGCAGTCCAAAATAAAGTTTGCACGACATATCCGCGACAAAACTTCTTTTTTCTGATGCCATGAGCCTGAGCAATAAAATTATGGGCGGACTGAATAAACGGGGGGCCAATGCGGTATCCGGCGGGCCCGCCGGCAAGACCGCCCGTTCGCCCAAAGGCTGGATGAAAACAGTATTGATAGGCGGCGCTTTGTTGCTATTGGCTGGCGCTACTGCTTGGCAGTGGTGGAGTTCCAGGCAAAAAAATCCTGTTCCGGTGAGCGTGGCGCAAATTCCTGCCAAAGCAATTGCCGCTGCGCAGGCAGGCTCCCCGCCGGTTACAGCACCGGGCGCGGTAAGCGGAGTGGAAATAGCGCAACCCATAGCGGCCTCCCAGCCGGTTGCGGTAGTCACGCAGGAGGTTGTGCCGAAACAAGCCGGGGTTAAACAGAACGGACACGAAATGGAAGCCGTTGCCCTGAGCACAGAACTGGAGGTTCCTCCACCTGTCGATGTCCATGCCAGGCCGCTTGCCGCATCAAGACGGCATAAGCACATTAACCCGGCACCATTACCTGCGCCCGATACCGGAAGCAAAGAACCGGAGGATGAACCGGATACTGTTCCTGTCCCGCTCCCGGAAGGCAGCTTGAATAAACAGGTCAAGCCGCTCAGTGTTCAGCAACAGGCAGAAAACGAGTTCCGCAAGGCAAACGGGTTGCTGCAGCAGGGCCGGATTGATGAGGCTTTGGGAGGCTACGAGACGGCATTACAGCTTGATCCGGGCAATGACGCGGCGCGTCAGGCATTGGTCGTGCTGCTGCTGCAAAACAATCGCAATGCCGATGCCGAACGTGTGTTGCAGGATGGCCTGAAACACAACATCAAGCACAGCGGTTTTGCCATGCTGCTGGCACGGATACAGATTGACCGTGATGCTTCCTGGTCGGCACTGCTGACTTTGCAGAAAACGCTGCCTTATGCGGAGCGGCAGGCAGATTACCAGGCGTTTATCGCGGCGTTGCTGCAACGCCTGAACCGCCACAAGGAAGCCGTGATGCACTATCAGGCTGCTGTACAACTGTCGCCCAATTCAGGTGTGTGGTGGATGGGTCTGGGCATTTCCCTAAAGGCGCTTCAACGGAATGAGGAGGCAAGGACTGCATTCAAACATGCCTTGGAGTTACACACGCTCAATACCGACTTGCAGGCGTTTGTGACACAACAGATGCGAGGGTTGTAGCCGCCCGAAGTGGTCTTGCACGCTCCGCCAACCGCTCCGGTACTCAAACACGCGGCAATGTCCGCGCAACCACCCAGGCACTCACTTCATGCGCACCGGCGTTGCGCAAGGCAGCCGATATTTCATTCAGCGATGCGCCGCTGGTCATCACGTCATCCACCACGGCAACATGTTTTCCTGACATATCCTTTGAACAAACAAACGCCTTGCGCATATTTTTGCCCCTTTCTTTCCAGGCAAGTGCAGATTGGGGTGGAGTGTCCCGCACGCGCCGGCAGGCGTGTCCCAGAAGTGAAATATCCAGGTTGTTTGCAATACGCCGGGCCAATTCCATAGATTGATTAAAGCCGCGCTCGCGCAAGCGGGTTGGGTGCAGCGGCATCGCTATAATGCAATCCGGGCGCATTTCCACACGCTGTGACAAGCTGTCCGCAAGGCCGTTCACCAGCATCAGCCGTTCGCCGAATTTCAGTGCCTGCACCAGTTTATCGAGCGGAAAAGTGTATTCAAATAAAGCCAGGGTGCGGTCAAATTGCGGCTTGCGTTTCAGGCAGCGTCCGCATATGTCGCCGTGAAGGGTTGGCAGGGCGCAAAGCGGGCAATGCGGCGCTGTCAGGTAGGGAAGCCCGCGGTCACACGCCTTGCACCACGCACCGTTGTGATTGAAGGAGCCGCACAGCAGGCATGGCTGGGCGGGCAGCGCCTGCCATAATTTTGAGCGGATGTTTAATAAATTCCTGGATAAAATTGACAAGGTGCAGACCTTTCACGGATGATGTTACCCGCGTAATCTACTCCATTTACTCACCATGCAAACACAAACAGCGCAATTTAACCGTCTATCCCCATCTTTAGAACAAAATAAGCATTGGAGCGTTGCCGAAATCGAAACGTTATTCAAGCTGCCGTTCGCTGATTTGCTTTACCGCGCGCAGCAGACCCATCGCGAGCATTTCGATCCCAACGCGGTGCAGTTGTCCACTTTGCTGTCGATCAAGAGCGGTGGCTGTTCAGAAGATTGCGGTTATTGTCCGCAGTCGGCATTTCACTCTACCGGAGTGGAAAACAAAAAAATGCTGGATGTGGCAACGGTGGTTCAAGCCGCGCGAACCGCACAACAAAACGGTGCCGGAAGATTCTGCATGGGGGCGGCGTGGCGCGAACCCGGCGACGAGGATATGCGCAGCGTGCTGGAAATGGTCAAGGCAGTGCGTGATCTTGGCATGGAGACTTGTGCAACACTGGGCATGTTGAGCGAAGATCACGTCGAGCAATTGCGCGAGGCAGGGCTGGACTATTACAACCACAACCTTGATACCGCACCGGAATTCTACGGGGAAATCATCACCACGCGAGACTATCAGGATCGCCTGGATACGCTGGAGCGCGTGCGCAAGGCCGGTATCAATCTGTGCAGCGGCGGAATTGTAGGCATGGGCGAAAGCCTCACCCAGCGCGCCGGGTTGATCGCCCAACTGGCCAACCTGAATCCCTATCCGGAAAGCGTACCGATCAATAATCTGGTCAGGGTGGAAGGAACTCCGCTGGAAAACGCGGAAGAGCTCGACCCCCTGGATTTCGTGCGTACCATCGCGGTGGCGCGCATCACCATGCCGAGGGCGCGCGTGCGGCTTTCTGCCGGGCGGCAACAGATGAGCGATGCGGTACAGGCCTTGTGTTTTCTCGCCGGTGCGAACTCCATTTTCTATGGCGAACAATTGTTGACCACCGGCAATCCTGAAATGGAACGGGACCGTGCACTGCTGGACAAACTGGGGATGTACCCGTTCAAGGATACCCGCATATAATCTGAAGCGTTTAGCGATGCAATCCGGTCCAAGTTCACGAGGCTATTCGGCATCAACTCAGGGCGTGAGCATGCGGCCAATATTTCCCGACATAGTCACTATGTGAACGTCCCAATAGAATCCAATACTGTTTTCTTAGCCGTTCGCCCTGAGCTTGTCGAAGGGTTCTGGTTGCGAAGCTGGTGGTTCGACAAGCTCAGGGCGAACGGAATTTCTCTTAAGTGAACAGTATTGCAATAGAATCCCAAGCCAAGCTGATGTGTTCAATGCCCGTAAATAGCAAGTTACAGGATATCGCCCCAATGTCGATTCCCGACACTCTCTTGTCCCTCAATGTCAACCCGGACACAGGTCTGTTTCAAGCCGAGATAGACGTTCGGCGGAAAGAACATGGCTACAACGAAGTGGCTGAAAGAACGACTTCCCCGGTTCTTGAATTCCTCCGGAAATTTTGGGGAGCCTCAGCGTGGATGCTTGAGCTAATCATGGTTCTGTCAGCCGTGCTCGGGAAATATGCTGACGTAATAGTAGTGAGCGTGCTGTTGATTATAAACGCCGTGTTTGGTTTTATGCAGGAACGTCGCGCTGCCGGTGTCATGCAGTTACTGCGGCGGCGCTTGCAGGTCAGTGCACGCGTTCTGCGGGAATCGAGCTGGTCGGTCGTTCCAGCACGAGAATTGGTTCCCGGAGATATTGTTCGCTTGCGCCCCGGCGACATTATCCCGGCCGATATAAAACTCCTCACGGGAGCATTGTCCGTAGACCAGTCAGCGCTTACCGGCGAATCGAACGAAGCAGACAAATCCCCCGAAGAGGTTCTTTCATCCGGTTCTGTTGTCCGCAGGGGTGAGGGAAACGGCGTGGTATTGCTGACCGGAGTAAATACATATTTTGGTCGTACCATTGAGCTGGTACAGCAGGCGCGCCCGAAATTCCACATTGATGCAGTGATGGTCAAGGTTGTCCGTTGGCTGTTCCTTGTTGTTGGCAGCCTGCTTGGCATGGTGGTTGCCCTCTCATTTATACGCGGCACGCCGCTCCTCGAAATGGTTCCGCTCATGCTGATCCTGTTCATGAGCGCAATTCCCCTCTCGCTTCCCGTCATGTTCACGGTCAGCATGGCTGTCGGATCAAAAGAGCTGGCAAAACGCGGTGTGCTGGTAACGCGCCTCAGTGCCGTGGAGGATGCCGCAACCATGGATGTACTTTGCGTGGACAAGACGGGGACGATTACGATGAACCAACTCGCTGTCGCCGGCGTGATCCCATCAGGGCATGCGTCAGAAAATGATGTGCTGTTCGCTGCTGCTCTCGCGTCGCAGGAAGCCAACGAAGATCCGATTGATCTGGCGATCCTGGCCTTTGCCAGGGAGCGGCACATTTTTGACAACCTTTCCAAAGTGACACGGCTTTCTTTTGTACCGTTCGATGGGAAAAACCGGCGGACGGAAACCGTGGTTGAACAAGACGGACAGAGAATATTGGTGATGAAGGGTGCCGTAGAAACTGTCGCACAAGCCTGCGGGCTAACTCCCGCAGCTACAGCAATGCTGAACGCGCGGGCCAACGAATCGGCATTGAAGGGATTTCGGACGCTGGCGGTGGCTCGTGGATCCGAAGCAGGCATCCCATCTTTGGCCGGATTGATCACGCTAAACGATCCGCCTCGACCGGATGCCAAGGAGCTCATCGCTCAACTCCAGGACTGTGGCGTAGTAGTGAAAATGCTTACGGGTGATGCGCTGGCAGTTGCGCGCGAAAGTGCACTCGGCGTTGGATTGCACAACATACGGCGCATGGCTGACTTAAAGACTGCGGGCATTCCGGCGGGAAATGATGCAGCAGACTTGCTGGCCGACGTCGACGGTTTCGCGGAAGTCTATCCGGAGGACAAATTCTTTGTGGTGAAGCACCTGCAAGCTGCCGGGCATGTTACCGGCATGACGGGCGACGGTGTCAACGACGCACCCGCGCTGCGTCAAGCTGAAGTAGGCATTGCCGTCAGCACCGCGACCGACGTTGCCAAGGGGGCCGCCAGTGTCGTCCTGACCGAACCGGGGCTGACGAATATCCTGGCGTTGGTCGAGCAGGGGAGGACGATTTACCAGCGTATCCTGACCTACATTATTAACAAGATCAGCCGGACGATCCTGAAGACGGCTTTCGTTGCAATCGCGTTCGTGGTGACCGGCAAATTCGTCATGACCGCCTTTACGGTGCTGTTGCTGGTGTTTGTAACCGACTTTGCCAAGATATCCCTGTCCACCGACCGCGTTCGACCGTCCAGAAATCCGGAAACATGGAACATCTGGGCTTACATCATGATCTCCGTTGTGCAAGGTGTGTTGATGGTCGTGGAGTCGCTTCTTGTTTTGTGGATCGGCTGGTCACGTTGCGGACTGGCGACGAGCGACAGTGCTCTTTATACCTTCAGCTTCCTGACGCTCCTTTACTTTGCCGCATTCTCCATTGTGTCTGCAAGAGAAAGACACTGGTTCTGGGCGACGATGCCCAGCAGGACGGTTGTGACTGCGGTCATGGCAGAAATGCTTATCGGTACCTTGCTGACGTTCTCCGGGCTTCCTGGTCTGATGCCATTGCCTTGGTGGCAGCCACTCCTGATTCTTGCGTTTGCCATGTTCATGTGCCTGGTCTTCAACGATGCCGTGAAGGTTGCGATGATCAGATGGCGCGTGCCATCGGCATCTGCATGGAAGTTTGCGCTGTGACAGTCAGGCAAACCAACACAGGCTCAAGGAGGAACGTGATATCAAAAGGCTGCAAATGTTAATCAATTCGAAAGATTTTCAGGAAGACGAGATAGTTGATGGCGCAGATTGGATTGCAATTCGACAATCTGATAAGCTGAGCAAGCGTTAAAATCAACTTTATAAATTGCAACAATAACAGACCTGCACCAGTCTAAAGAGGGGAGTGTTATGGGAAATACTCAGGATGCCTGGAACGAGAGCAGTGAACCCCAGAAAGTACGCGACCTGGGCTGGCAAGAGTTATACCTGAAAGAGGATTGGTGGGCGATCTGGTTCGGCATTGGCCTGATGGCGCTGGCGGTCGTATTCTTCAACGGTGGAAGCCATTTTCTGTCCGCGCTGGCGGTCAATCCGGGCGGAGTGAAATGGTCATCATTTGACCAGTTGCTGGATCATTTCACCAAGAACGCCAACATGTACTTTTTGCAATTCATTTTTTGGATGGTGCTTTTCGGTGTGAGCTGCAGCATCATGGGCATCAAGCTCAAGGAATTCATACCTTCTTTTATTTTTCTTTATGTGCTTTCCATTGCGATATTCTCCGTCGCGGGATGGGTAAATGCCGCCAAATTCAATCTCGAAGCGCCGCTTGTTGCACTCCTAGTGGGCTTGGTCATTTCCAACACGGTCAGCCTGCCCAAATGGATGGATAGCGCATTCAGGGTGGAATATTTCATAAAGCTCGGCATCGTGTTGCTGGGGGCAACTTTCCCGATCACGCTGGTTCTAACTGCCGGACCCATCGCAATCATGCAGGCCACTTTCATTTCACTGGTGACTTGTCTGGTTATTTATTTCAGCGCAACCCGATTGTTCGGACTGGACCGTAGGCTTGCAGCCGTGATCGGTGTTGGCGGATCGGTTTGCGGTGTTTCAGCCTCGATGGCGATTGCCGCGTCGGTCGGGGCAAAAAAGGACGATCTCTATACCTCTGTCACGCTGGTGGTGGGCTGGGCGCTGGTGATGATCCTTGTTCTGCCGTTTGCGTCCCAGGCACTGGGACTTTCCGCAGGGGTGGCAGGTGCCTGGATAGGCACCTCCGAGTTTGCCGATGCGGCCGGATTTGCCGCAGCCAGCGCCTACGGAAAAATGGCCGGCCATGAGGATACTGCCATCAAGGCGTTTACCCTGATGAAGGTTATCGGGCGCGACCTGTGGATAGGCATCTGGTCCATCGTCTGGGCGCTGATCGCAACCATGGTCTGGGAAAAAAAGGAAACGGGAGTAACCCCGGACGCACGTGAAATCTGGTGGCGCTTTCCCAAGTTCGTGATTGGTTTTTTTGTCGCGTCCATGCTGATGACCTGGTTCACAAGCGGCTACGCCACCGATGAATTCAACAAGGTGGTCAAACCGGCACTGATCGCGCCCCTGGTATCGCTCCGCACCTGGACTTTTCTGTTTTGTTTCCTGAGCATCGGGCTGACGACCCGGTTTCGCGAACTCAAGCCGGTGGGCTGGAAAACCTTTGCCGCCTTTACCATTGGGGTTGCTGTAAACGTGGTGCTTGGCTACTATCTTTCCGCCTATGTTTTTGCGGAACACTGGTCAAGCCTGTAGCCATCAGGCGCCATGACCTTACCATGTAGTTGTCGGCAATGCGGGCACTTTGCCATTGACCCCAAGGAACTCGAAACCCTCATCCCCGGCCTGAATATTCTCAGTTCGGCGTATGGGGCTGTGCGCGCGGATACAGCTTACTGTAAATTGATGGATGTTTTTCTGGTTGCTGCGCCAGTTTGCAACGGGTTCAAGTCTTTGTTGCGAGTTTCCAGCGTTAACCGTGAGTAAAGTCGAAAATACGCGGGCTCTCTATCTCAAGTATGGAACATACTCAGGCGCGCCGCCAAGTCGTGCCCGCCGCGCTGTCTTCAAGAACGATACCGGCTTCCAGCAGTTCCTTGCGGATTCGGTCGGATTCGGCGTAATTCTTGACTTGTTTAGCGGCAATGCGCGCGGCAATTTGCGCGTTGATTTGTGCTTCGCTCAAGTCGCCTTCCGCCCCACCTTGCAGAAATGCTTGCGGGTCGCGCTGTAATAAACCCAGCGTTGCACCGAGTGATTTTAGTTGCGCGGCAGCATCAAATGATTGAATACGATTCACCTCGTTGGCAAGATCGAACAATACCGCGATTGCTTCCGGCGTGTTGAAGTCGTCGTCCATCGCGGCTTTGAAGCGTTGGGCGTGCGGGGTGTTCCAATCAATATGCCACCCTTCGACATAACCAGCGACTTGGCTGGCGTTTTCTGACGGCCTAGTCGAATGGCTAGTAGTTTCATCAAGCTCGGGGCGAACGGGTATCGTTTTCAGCGCGGTATAAAGCCTGGTCAGTGCACCCTTGGCGTCATTCAGATGCGCATCGGAATAATTCAACTGGCTACGGTAGTGCGCGCGCAAAATGAAGAATCGTACCACTTCCGCATCGTATTTCTTCAGCACTTCGCGGATGGTAAAAAAGTTACCCAGCGACTTGGACATTTTTTCGTCGTCCACGCGCACGAAGCCATTGTGCATCCAGTAGTTTACGTACTGGCATTGATGCGCACCTTCGCTCTGGGCGATTTCATTTTCGTGGTGGGGAAACTGCAAGTCGGCACCGCCGCCGTGGATGTCGAAATGCTTGCCCAGCAATTCCGAGCCCATCGCCGAGCATTCTATGTGCCAGCCGGGCCGGCCCCTGCCCCATGGAGAGGGCCATTTCACTTCTTCCGGCTCATCGTCTCTGGCGTGTTTCCACAATACGAAGTCGAGTGGATCGCTCTTGCCGTCGTTCACATTCACGCGCTCGCCGGCGCGCAAATCCTCCAGCGATTTCCCTGACAATTTTCCGTAGCCATCGAACTTGCGCACCGCATAGTTCACATCACCATCGGCGGCGAGATAGGCCAACCCATTTGTTTCCAGTTTTGCGATCATTGCCAGCATCTGTGCCACATATTGCGTGGCTCGCGGCTCGAAGTCCGGCGGCAGGATACCCAGCCCCCGTTCGTCCTCGTGCATGGCATCAATGAAGCGCTGCGTCAGGACGTGGATTGATTCCTTGTTCTCTCCCGCACGCTTGATAATCTTGTCATCTATATCGGTGATGTTGCGCACGTAGATCACGTCGTAACCGGAAGCCTTGAACCAACGGTATGCCATGTCGAAAACCACCATTACCCGCGCATGGCCGAGATGGCAATAGTCGTACACCGTCATGCCGCACACATACATGCGTACCTTGTTCGGTTCGACGGGAATGAAGTCCT
Source organism: uncultured Nitrosomonadales bacterium (assembly GCA_903873725.1). Lineage (GTDB taxonomy): Bacteria > Pseudomonadota > Gammaproteobacteria > Burkholderiales > Gallionellaceae > CAIQPV01. The sequence continues at coordinate 6,771 of CAIQPV010000153.1, read as the reverse complement.
GCTTGTTGCGGGTGAGCGTATTGTAGATTTTTAACATCTAACAGACTTTTAGGGGAAATTTGTAGAGGAGTTAATTTTTTGCGCGAATCAGCAGCACCGGCATGGTAGCGCTACGAATCACACCCTCGGCCACGCTTCCCATCAGCAAATGTTCAAAGCCTCTGCGCCCGTGCGTACCCACCACCAGCAGGTCGGCATTCCATTTCAGTGATTCCTCTGAAATGATGCCCCCAAGGCGTCCGCCAGCCGATTCAATAAACTTTGTTTCCACCGCGACGCCCTGGTTTGAAACCCGCTCCCTGCATTTTTCCAGCAATACCTTGCCTGCGTCCGTGATCACTTTCATGATGTCCTGTTCCGCCAATACATTCATGCCATCCGGTTGCCACATAATCGGGAATTCCTCGCACACATGGAGCAACAAGAGGGTTGAACCCATTTCACCGGAAAGCTTGATTGCTTCATCCAGCGCCATGTCGGAAGTCTTGCTTCCATCTATAGCTATTGCAATTCTCTTGTACATGGTCATCTCCTTAGGTGTGTTCTTTAGTCCAGGAATCGCGCAAGGTCACGGTGCGATTAAATACCAGTTTACTTCCCGGCTGATGTTCACGCCGGTCAGTGCAGAAGTATCCCAGGCGTTCGAACTGGTAGTGCGATTCCGGCGCGGCGTCACGCACAACGGCCTCGACCCAGCCATGCACCACAGTTAGCGACTCGGGGTTGATGAATTCGAGGAAATTTTTTTCCTTGTCGGCATCCGGTTCGGGCACGGTGAACAGGCGGTCGTATAAACGGATTTCAGCCGGCAGAGCATGTTCGCGCGACAAAAAATGGATCACGCCTTTTACCTTTCGCCCTTCCGGATTTTTGCCCAGCGTGTCGTGGTCGATGCTGCAACGCAGTTCGGACACTTTGCCGGCAGCGTCCCTAACTGCTTCATCGCAACGCATCACATAGCTATGGCGCAGGCGTACTTCACCGCCCAGGGTGAGGCGCTTCCAGCCTGAAGGCGGAACCTCGGCGAAATCGTCGGCTTCGATGAACAACTCGCGGCTGATCGGCACGAAGCGTTTGCCGAACTCCGGATGATTGGGGTGAAAATCCGCCTCGCGCGCCTGCGCGCCTGCGAAGTTGGTGAGAGTGACCTTGAGCGGATTGATAATCGCCATCACGCGCGGCGCCCGTGCTTCAAGATCTTCACGGATCGCACCTTCCATCACCGCCATATCGACAATATTCTCACTCTTGGATACCCCGATTCGTTTGGCGAATTCACGGATACCTTCCGGCGTGTAACCTCTGCGGCGCATGCCGCTGATGGTGGGCATGCGCGGGTCGTCCCAGCCGCTTACGTGTTTCTCGTTCACCAGTTGCAACAACTTGCGCTTGCTGGTGATGGTGTAGTGCAATTCCAGTCGTGAGAACTCAATTTGCTGCGGATGACAGGGTATGGTTATGTTATCCAGCACCCAGTCATACAGCGGCCTGTGGTCTTCGAATTCCAGTGTGCAAATCGAATGCGTGATACCTTCCAGCGCGTCGGAAATGCAATGGGTATAGTCGTACATCGGGTAGATGCACCACTGGTTACCGGTTCGGATGTGATGCGCACGGCGGATGCGGTAGATAGCCGGATCGCGCATGTTGATGTTGGGTGAGGCCATGTCTATTTTGGCGCGCAGAACCTTGCTGCCGTCAGCAAATTCGCCATTCTTCATGCGCGTGAACAGGTCGAGGTTTTCTTCAACACTACGTTCGCGGTACGGGCTGTTTTCCCCCGCTTGAGTCAGCGTGCCGCGATATTGGCGCATCTGCTCGGGAGTGAGTTCGTCCACATATGCCTTGCCCTGCTTGATCAACTCGACTGCAAAGTCGTAAAGCTGCTGAAAGTAGTCCGATGCCCAACGCACATCGCCATCCCACTGAAAGCCGAGCCAGCGCACGTCGTCCTGTATCGATTGAGCATACTCATCGCTTTCCTTCTCCGGGTTGGTGTCGTCGAAACGCAGGTTGCACTTACCCTTATAGTCCAGCGCCAGGCCGAAATTCAGGCAGATGGATTTTGCATGGCCGACGTGCAGGTAGCCGTTCGGCTCGGGCGGGAAGCGGGTAACGATAGCGCTGTGTTTGCCGCTCTCCAAATCGCTATCGATGATGGTACGAATGAAATGCGAAACGGGCGCTTGTGCGTTACTGCTCATTGTTAGACGGTTCTTTCGGTATTGTTTAGTTGCAAGGAAAGCGGCTGCCGGAGCTGCAAAGGCGCTAATTTTACCTTAAAACCTTCGCTTTCAAGCAGGCAAAGCATGCGCAAAGCGGGGGAGCCATGATTAAGCTGTGAAACCGGCAAGCTTATTTGGTAGAATTCAGGCCGCCAGGGGGGTCGCTTTATAATATAATGCCACTCTGCATAAGCACCGTTCGCCTGCTTGGGATATGCTGTGTAAAAGCGCGGCTGCCAGAGCGAACATACGAACCTGAATTTGGAAGCTTGGGAAGACGCCCAAAGGTGACGGGGCGTGTTTTGCGTTAATTAAGTTATAACTCATTTCGGGAAAACACAACACCATGGAAATGCTTAACCGTTTCAGCCAACGAGCCACAATGTGCGGATGCGCGCTGTTACTGTGTTTCAGCCTTGCAGCAGGCGCGGATGAGATTCAGGATGTCAGCAAACTGTTCAAACAGGGGAAACAGGAACAAGCGCTGGTGCGTGTCAATGCCTATCTGGCGAATAAACCCAAGGATCCGCAGGCACGATTTCTTAAGGGACTGATTCTCACCGAACAGAACAAGACCGATGACGCTATCCGGGTGTTTTCCGACTTGACCGAAGATTTCCCGGAATTACCCGAACCTTACAATAACCTCGCCGTGCTGTACGCCAGCCAGGGCCAGTATGACAAGGCCAGAATCGCGCTGGAAATGGCAATTCGCACCCACCCGAGCTATGCCACCGCGCATGAGAACCTGGGCGACATCTACGCCAAGATGGCAAGCCAGGCTTATGACCGCGCTTTGCAACTGGATCACGGCAATACCAGCACACAAACCAAGCTGGCAATGGTCAAAGAAATATTCACCATCGGAACTACCAAAAACGGGAAGTCCGGAAAAACCAACCACAAGCCTCAAGCTGTGCAGACAGCCGCTCCCGATGCGGATGCCGTAGCGCCCGCTTCAATGGTGGTTGCCGCTGCACCGCTCCGGGAAACTACGGCCGCAGTTACAACTGCACCCCAGCCTGCCGCAGTACCGGAAAAGCAGGTTGCCGCGCACACGCGTGCAGCCGCCAGCAACAGCAACAATGACGTTCTGAGCATAGTGCATGAATGGGCCGCTTCGTGGTCGGCCAGAAACGTTAAAGGTTATCTCGCGTTTTATGCCGATGATTTCAAAATTCCGGGCGGTGTCAGCCGTGCCGAATGGGAAGCGCAACGCAATGATCGGATCAGCAGGCAAAAATCCATCAAGGTTGGAATCAGCAACGTCAAAGTTAAATTCATTGACGATAACCATGCCAGCATATCCTTCAAACAATCCTATCGCGCCAGCCACCTGAAAACATCTTCCGGAAAAATTCTGGTATTGGTAAAATCCGGTGACACTTGGCTAATTCAGGAAGAACGTACTGGAAAATAGCGGTATGCGCATTCCCCTTTTATTGCTTGCGCTGATCTTGGCACCGGTGCTTGCGCTTAACCCGGCATATGCCGGCGAACATGGCGGTGCAACTGATTCGCGCAGCATGGAAGCGCTGCTGGTAGAAAGCATGTTGTCAGTATCCAACAACAAACTGGATGTGGCATTGAACGAGGTTGATTCGCTTCTCAAGATCAATCCCAACTTCAAACTTGCGCAACTGATCAGGGGTGACTTGCTGCTGGCGCGTGCGCGCCCACTGAGCGACTTTGGCAATGCGCCGGACGCTGCGGCGCGCATGGAAGATTTTCGCGATGAAGCGCGTGTGCGCCTGCATCGTTTTCAGGAACAATCCCCTGCGACACTCATACCGAAATTTCTGTGGCAACTTGACCCGCAACAACACTACGCCATCGTGGTGGATACCGGCAAGTCTACACTGTACCTGTACGAGAATGTCGATGGTGAACCGCGCTATGTAGCGGATTACTACATAAGTTCCGGCAAAAAGGGATCCGAAAAGATATCCGAGGGTGACCAGAAAACCCCGATCGGTGTCTATTTCATCAAATCCAGCCTGCCCAAAAACCAGCTTGCCGACCTTTACGGCAGCGCTGCCTACCCGCTGAGCTACCCGAATGAATGGGACCGCAGGCAAGGCCGCGATGGGCATGGCATCTGGTTGCACGGTACGCCGAGCGATACCTACAGTCGTCCGCCGCGCGCCAGCAACGGCTGCGTGGTGCTGCCAAATGAAGATCTGGACCATCTCGGCAAGGTGCTACAGATAGGCATCACCCCGGTGATTATCACCAATCAGATGGACTGGAGCGACGAACAGAGCAAGTCCGACCGTACCTCATTGATGAATGAAATCGAGCAATGGCGCGCCGACTGGGCAAGCCTCGACACGGATACATATCTCAAGCATTATGCACGGGACTTCTCAAGCACCGGTGCGGATTTGTCCGACTGGACGCGGCAGAAAAAACAGGTTAATGCCGGTAAATCATGGATCAAGGTAAGTCTTTCCAACCTCAGCGTGTTTGCCTACCCCAACCAGCCGGATCTGGTAGTAGTCAGCTTCGAACAGGATTACGAAAGCAACAACCTGAACAACCGCATGAAAAAACGCCAATACTGGATGAAGCGGGATAATCGTTGGCAAATTGTTTACGAAGGTGCGGCATAATTTACACTGTTGCTGAGGCTTCTCATATTACCCACAAAAAGGACTCACTGCATGCATATTCTGAAAAGCATTTCCGTATTATTTCTCGGCTGGATGCTGTGCTTTAATACACAGGCAGCAACCACTTCGCAAACTCCCGCACTCAAAGGAAAACACAACATGGTCAAATTGCATACCAACCACGGCGACATCACTATCGAACTGGACGCCGAAAAAGCTCCCGTAACGGTCAAGAATTTCCTTGACTATGCGAGCAGCGGTTTTTATGACGGCACCATTTTTCACCGCGTGATTGACGGCTTCATGATTCAGGGCGGCGGTTTCGAGCCCGGCTTGAAACAAAAAAAGACCAATGCTCCGATCAAGAATGAAGCGGCTAACGGCCTGAGCAATGACAACTACACCATCGCCATGGCTCGCACACCCGATCCCGATTCCGCCACGGCACAATTCTTCATTAACGTAAACGATAACAAAGGGCTGAACTATCCTCTCAATGGCGGAGGTTATGCAGTATTCGGCAAGGTAGTGGAAGGCAAGGATGTGGTGGACGCCATCCGCAAAGTTAAAACCGGCAACCGCAGCGGCTACCAAAACGTGCCTTTGGAAGATGTCATAATCACCAAAGCAGAAGTCCTATAGTTCAGACATCGGGAATCAGATATCAGGAATCAGGAGGTTGCAGCCGTTAAACGGCTAATGTTTTTTAAAATCAAGCGTGGTAAAGCCGCACAAAAATCTGATCCCTGATTCCTGACATTTGATTCCTGACATGTCCCATACTCTTTTTATTTCCGACCTGCACCTCTGCGTAAAACAGCAGCATTGCACGCAAGTGTTCCTGCATTTTATGAGGCACATAGCTCCCAAGGCCGAAGCGCTTTATATTCTGGGTGACCTGTTCGAATACTGGGCGGGAGATGACGACCTCGACGATCCATTCCATCAGCAAGTCATTCGGGCAATTCACACTCTGGCGGAAAGCGGTACTCGCCCATTCATTATGCACGGCAACCGTGACCTGCTGATAGGCAAGGCGCTGGAAAAGGCCAGCGGAGCTACGCTGCTGGGTGATCCCACGCTGATTGATCTGTACGGCACACCCACGTTGCTCAGTCACGGCGATATGCTATGCACTGACGATGTTGCCTACCAGACCTACCGCAATCAGGTGCACGCAGAGGGATGGCAGCAACTATTTCTCTCCCAGCCGCTGACGCAACGCAAGACGCAAATTGAACAATTACGCACTCGCAGTGAAATCGAGAAGCAACATAAAAGCAGAGAGATCATGGATGTGAATGCCGAGGCCGTAGCAGAGCTATTGCGAGAGTACGGCTACCCGCGTCTTATCCACGGCCACACTCACAGGGCTGGGCATATTCTGCATCATCTTGACGGTTACACTTGTGAACGATGGGTTCTTGGAGACTGGCACGAAACCGGGAATGCCTTGCGTTGTGATGCGCAGGGATGCCATGCTGAACAATTCGCCGCCACCTCTGTTAACAGGGAGGGCTCATTCCCCAAGGGTACAAGAGCCGCCGCTACGCGATAAATTCGCTGGATAATCGCGCAAATTCATTATGAGCCTTGCACTTGCTTTTCTCCACAATGAATCGCTTGCGATTCACTGTTTGAATAAGACGGATAAAGGGAAACCGCTTGTCAAGTGAATTCAACAAGCTTGAATGTCAAACCAAATACACTCGCGCCCTCATTGATGAAGGGGATCCGAAGAAAGGGCGGATACGCAACCTGGCGCCCGCCCCAATCCAAGGGTGATTAGGCGCCGAGAATACCTTTTGCCGTGGCTGGTTTGGCTGCTGCCTTTTTAGCTGCCGGTTTGGCTGCTGCCTTTTTAGCTGCCGGTTTGGCTGCTGCCTTTTTAGCTGCCGGTTTGGCTGCTGCCTTTTTAGCTGCCGGTTTGGCTG
>CAIQPV010000152.1 GCA_903873725.1 uncultured Nitrosomonadales bacterium | reverse complement strand
GCTAAAATTTCTTTCGCGCCTTGCCTGGCTTAGGATTTTGAATTTTAGAAAGTTTAGTGTCGCGCCGATTAAGGGACTGGTCGGCGTGGTGTAGTAACAAACAGTCCCAAACAAGTGGTTCCGGGTTTTCAAGTGTTCCTGTCAGGAGCCTCCCGGCGTCATCAAATAAAGGAGTAGTCATGCCTAAGATGAAAACAAAAAGCAGCGCGAAAAAACGCTTTGTCGTTCGCGCCGGCGGAAGTATCAAGCGTTCGAGCGCCTTCAAGCGTCATATTCTGACCAAGAAAACCACCAAGAATAAACGTCAGTTGCGTGGTACGACTGAGGTTCATTCAACCAACACGGCGTCTGTTCGCGCCATGATGCCCTACGCTTAAGGAGTATAGAAAATGCCAAGAGTTAAACGTGGTGTAACGGCGCGTGCGCGCCATAAGAAGGTTTTAGATCTGGCCAAGGGTTACCGCGGCCGCCGCAAGAATGTCTATCGCATCGCCAAAGAAGCGGTGATGAAGGCGGGTCAATATGCTTACCGCGATCGCCGTCAACGCAAGCGCCAGTTCCGCACTTTGTGGATTGCGCGTATCAATGCGGCTGCGCGTGAGCAGGGCCTGAGCTACAGCGTTTTCATGAACGGCCTGAAGAAAGCAGCGATCCAGATTGACCGCAAGGTATTATCTGACATCGCGATATTCGATAAAGCAGCGTTTGTGCAAATTGTGGCACAAGCTAAAGCCAGCCTCGGCGTTTAAGCATTCGTTGTATCGGCTAAGGAGGCGTTTCGCCTCCTTAGCTATTTGTAGCATCCCAAATTATTAACGCAACAAATTCATGCAAGAACTTGAACAAATTCTCGATGAAGCGCTGAAACAGTTTGCTGCGATTGATCAGGCGGCGGAGCTGGAACAGGTCAAGGCGCGCTATCTCGGCAAAGAAGGTAGCCTGACCGGATTGCTGAAGGGGTTGGGAAAACTTTCTGCAGAAGTACGCCCGGCAGCAGGGGCGCGTATCAATCAGGTCAAGCAACAAATCGAGGCGGCGCTGCAAGCGCGGCGCGATACTATCCAGCAGCAAGCACTGCAGGCCAGATTGGCGGCGGAATCGCTGGATGTGACGTTGCCGGGGCGCGGTACGGGCGTGGGCGGATTGCATCCGGTCACGCGTACTTTGGAGCGCATCGAGACGCTGTTTCATTCGATCGGCTATGCCGTGGCGGAAGGCCCGGAGATCGAGAGTGATTTCTACAATTTCACCGCGCTGAATATTCCGGAAGACCATCCGGCGCGGGCCATGCACGATACTTTCTACATCGACGACCAGCATGTGTTGCGCACGCACACCTCGCCGATCCAGATTCGCTACATGCAGGCGCATGTTGAGAAATACAAACATCTGGAAACCATGCCTGATATTCGCATCATCGCGCCGGGGCGCGTTTATCGCGTGGACTCGGATGCAACCCATTCTCCGATGTTCCATCAGGTGGAGGGATTGTGGATAGGCGAGCGAGTAAGTTTCGCCGACCTCAAGGGCGTGATCGCGGACTTTCTGCAAAACTATTTCGAGACCTCGGACATGCAAGTGCGCTTTCGTCCTTCGTTCTTTCCGTTCACCGAACCTTCGGCTGAAATGGATATGAGCTGGAAAGGAGGCTGGCTGGAGATTGGCGGCTGCGGTATGGTGCATCCGAACGTGCTCAAACATGTCGGCATCGACAGCGAGAAATACCTCGGTTTCGCCTTCGGCATGGGCGTGGAACGCCTGACCATGCTGCGCTATGGCGTGAACGACCTCAGGTTGTTTTTTGAGAATGACCTGCAATTTCTGAAACAATTTAATTAATAATGAAGTTCTCTGAATCCTGGCTGCGCACCTTCGTCAATCCATCGCTGTCCAGCGTGGAGCTGGCGCATCTGCTGACCATGGCCGGACTGGAAGTGGAAGAAATGACTGCGGTTGCGCCAGTTTTCGACAAGGTCGTCGTGGGGCAGGTGCTGACCAAGGATAAGCATCCCGATGCCGACCGGTTGAACGTGCTGACGGTGGACGTGGGGCAGGGCGAACCGTTGAGTATTGTTTGCGGCGCACAAAACGTCAGCGTCGGCATGAAAGCGCCGTGTGCACTGGTCGGTGCGAAGTTGCCCGGTATCGAGATCAAACAGGCCAAAGTGCGTGGCGTCGCTTCCTTCGGCATGATGTGTTCGGAAAAAGAATTGGGTCTGGCGGAAGAGACCCTTCGACAGGACTCAGGGCAGTCGGTTGGATTATTGGTGCTGGGTGCCGATGCGGTGGTCGGGCAGAGTATCCGCGAACACCTCGATCTGGACGATCATCTGATCACGCTCAAACTTACCCCGAATCGCAGCGACTGCCTGTCGCTGTACGGCATCGCACGCGAAGTATCGGCCTTGACCGGGGTATCAATGCAAACCATACCCCAAGTCGATTTCAAACCGGGTAGCGAGTGTAACCGTAACGTCAAGGTGCTGGCCACCACCGCTTGTCCGCGTTATGCCGGGCGCGTTATTGCCGGGGTGAACGCCGGGGCGGCAACACCCGCGTGGATGGTTCAGCGCCTGGAGCGCAGCGGTCTGCGCAGTATCAGCGCGCTGGTGGATGTCACCAACTACGTGTTGCTCGAACTGGGACAACCGTTGCATGCCTTTGACCTGAGCAAACTGGATGGCGACATTGAAGTTCGCTTTGCGCGAACCGGAGAAAGTCTGAAACTGCTAAATGAGCAGACTGTGAATTTACAGGAAGACATGCTGGTGATCGCCGACAGCAAACGACCTGTTGCCCTGGCAGGCATAATGGGCGGGGCGGACAGTGCGGTAGATGATGCAACCACCGGTATATTTCTGGAAAGTGCCTTCTTTGCTCCCGCCGTGATTGTCGGAAAATCGCGTCGTCTGGGCTTCAGTTCCGATTCTTCTTATCGTTTTGAGCGCGGTGTGGATTTTGCCGCGACGCAAGTAGCACTGGATCGTGCGACAGAATTGATTCTCGATATTTGCGGCGGGCATGTGGAAGCAGTGGCGGAAGTGCTGGGTGAATTGCCCGCGCGCAATCCGGTAAAACTCCGGGTATCAAGGGTGCAGCGGGTTCTTGGAATGTCTCTGGAAGCCGAAGTAATCGCGCAGATATTATCGCGCCTGGGAATGCTTTGCCAATTTCAGGGCCAAGAATTTTCAGTAACACCACCCAGCTACCGTTTTGATATATCCATTGAGGAAGACCTCATCGAGGAAATTGCCCGCGTCAATGGCTACGAGCGGATACAGCCGGTGCCTCCGCAAGCGTGCATGAGCATACTGCCGCAGGCCGAGGCGCAGCGACCATTGGCAAAACTGCGTCAGACGCTGGTATTGCGCGATTTTCAAGAAACCATCAACTATGCCTTTGTGGAGTCCGACTGGGAGCGTGACCTGTGCAGCAATGCCGCGCCCATCCGATTGAAAAACCCCATTTCCAGCCAGATGAGCGTAATGCGCAGCAGTTTGCTGGGAGGGTTGCTCACTGTTTTGCGATCCAATCTCGCCCGCAGGCAACCGCGAGTACGCCTGTTCGAGGTGGGCGGCTGTTTTACCGTCGAGAAGGACAAGTATGTGCAGCAGGATCTCGTTGCCGGGTTGGCTTATGGCACTGCGTTGCCGGAGCAATGGGGTGCACCGGCGCGCAATGTTGATTTTTATGACGTAAAGGCTGATGTGGAAGCGCTGTTTGCACCTGCGGCGTTAAAGTTCGCGGCGGCAGTACACCCGGCTTCGCACCCGGGGCGCTCGGCACAAATCTTATTGTCTGGACAGGCAGTCGGCTGGATAGGCGAGTTGCATCCGCAATGGATGCAACAATATGATATTCCGCAAACGGTTGTGTGGTTTGAGATTGATCTGGCGGCACTTACGCAAGCGGTACTACCCCGTGCGGGCGAATTTTCAAAATTCCCGCCGGTGCGCCGCGATCTTGCTGTAGTAGTTGATGAAAGTGTGACGGTGCAATTCCTGTTGGACGCAATGAAATCCGAAAACGTGCCTAACGTGGTTGAACTTGCACTGTTTGATCTGTATTGTGGCAAGGGAGTCGGGGAAGGTAAAAAAAGCCTTGCTTTCCGTGTGTTGTTGCAAGATACTCAGAAGACACTTACAGATGCGGAAATTGATCGGGGCGTGGCCCGGCTGATCACGGTTTTACAAAAACATGGCGCGCAATTGCGTATTTAAGGAGAGTTAAATGACTTTGACCAAAGCAGAACTGGCAGACTTGTTATTTGAAAAAGTTGGCTTGAATAAACGCGAAGCCAAGGATATGGTGGAGGCGTTTTTCGAAGAAATCCGTACCCAGCTCGAATTGAGCGAAAGTGTTAAGCTGTCCGGCTTCGGCAATTTTCAATTGCGCGACAAGCCGCAACGGCCCGGGCGTAATCCCAAGACAGGCGAGGAAATTCCAATTACCGCGCGGCGCGTGGTGACTTTTCATCCCAGCCAGAAGTTGAAGAGCATGGTAGAGAAGAACTATCATGGAAAACCACACGCCTAAAAATCCAGATTTCATCCCACTGATGGAACAACTAGCCATTCCACTAAGGTCGCCCAAAAACGGCGACCAAGTGGCTGGTTATGCTGCGTTGCGGAGCAAATTTCTTGCTTACATATATAACATATGCGGCACCACGAAATTTTCCCCGCGCCTTGCATTTGGGCGAACTCTGAATTTTTTGAGGCTACCTAATGGAACTCCACACGCCTAATTCCGAATTGCCGCTCATCCCGGCCAAGCGCTACTTCACTATCGGCGAGGTAAGTGAACTGTGCGGGGTGAAGGCGCATGTGTTGCGTTATTGGGAACAGGAATTTACCCAGCTTAATCCTGTCAAGCGGCGCGGCAACCGGCGCTATTATCAACACCACGAAGTGCTGCTGATCCGACGCATTCGCCAATTGCTGTACGAAGAAGGATTTACCATCAGCGGCGCGCGGACTCGTCTCGATCATCTTGCTACAGAACAGGAAGTAAATCCGCAGGCACAGTTGCAGCCGCCATCTGGCTATCCATCCGAACTTCGCCGCGAACTCCGGGAGATTCTTGCACTGCTGCAAGGTTGAGTACCGCTTAATTCCCATTTCATTAGTTGATTTAGTTTGCTATAATCTGCGCAGTTTTTCGGATGGGCCTCGGCCCGTTTTTTATTTGTGGGTACGGATGATGGATGCGGCGAGGCTTGTAGAAACGACCTTAACCGGTCTGGGGTATGAACTGGTTGACCTTGAAGTGTCCGGCAGGGGCCTGATGCGGGTGCTGATGGACAAACCTGCGGGCATTACTCTGGAAGATTGTGAGCAGGTCAGTCACCAGTTGACGCGCTTGTTTGCAGTAGAGGGCGTGAATTATGAACGTTTGGAGGTCTCGTCTCCCGGGTTGGACAGGCCCCTCAAGAAGGAAGCGGATTTCGTGCGATTCGCGGGCAAAAAGACGCAAATAAAATTGCGCATGCCGCTGGCGGGGCGCAAGAACTTCAGCGGTATTTTAGGTGCAGTGCAGGGCGGTGTAGTGGAAT
>CAIQPV010000151.1 GCA_903873725.1 uncultured Nitrosomonadales bacterium | reverse complement strand
TAAAGTCATCAGTTATTTTAGTCCATCACCCGCATTGGCCGGATCGGATTCACTTTTCCTGACTCAATATCCTTCACCGAACAAGAAATTGGAGAAGCTTTCACTATCCGAATTCAAGGAACCACCAGCTTGCGTGATTTAGTTTGTTCGGTTTATTGTCTCATAAACTAATCTGCCGGATATACCGTGTAACACCACAGTCAGTTAAATTAGCTGACACTGTAACCAAGTTCAGCAACACCGTAAGACAAGCGCTCCGAATGCAAGGTATTCAGATAAAACTGATCTAGAAGGTTGTACTAGCGATTAAGAAATAATAACCACATCTTTAAATTTATTGTGTCGATGCAAAAATTTATTGTCTGGGAGTTCAATATGGGAAGGGATGATTACGAACATAACACATCTTTTAATATTAGATTACTTCTAATAATATATACCATTGTATTTGCCATATTAGTCAACATATTTAGTATTGTAATAACAATCTCACTCATCTATGTCTTACTTATCTTCGCTACGATTGTGTTTTTCGTGTTTGCTCCATTCAGGATACCTTTTATTGGAAAAATATATTCTTATCTCAGGAGAGGAAAGTGGGTGCACAAGTTACGTAGGAAAAATCATTTTAAATTAGATTAAAATTTTCTTTAATATGAAATAGGATCAATCAATTCTGAACGAGATTTCATGGAGCTCTTATGACAAAGTCCATTTATTTCGGTTACTCCAGAGCGAAGCTTGGTAAATGACCGGATAATGCCGTGAAGCAGAACCTCGCAATCATCTTCTAATTTTCCAAAGAGTTATCAATGCCTCTGTAGAGAATTTGTCTGCATACTTTGAAATCAAATTGTGTCATTCACCGATAACAGTTAAATATGTACCACTTTTAAAGTCACTTTTCAGGGATCCGCAAAATCCTCCGCTTTCAAGTAAGGATTGCTCATATCCTCGCCAATCTCACACAAGAAGTTCACAATACAAGCGGCTGACTGAACAGGATTGGTATATAGCGCAAAATGGAGACCCTCAATTTCTGCGACTTGTGTCTGTGGCGCTAACGCAAGAATTTCGTTGAGTCTTGCCCGAGAGATGACTTCATCTCGCGAGGAAGCAAGGTACATCAAACGGGCAGAGCACTCGCGCAACTGTTGACGGACATCGACACTCAGCGCCGCCCTTGAGCGAGACGCAAGCTCTCTGGAACTGACTCTCTCCCAAGTCAGGGCTTTGGCACGACGAAATTCAGATGTCGCATAGCCGGGAACAAGCAGGCGTGCGCGTCTTATCGTGCGGACAACTGCAATTAGCGGTGCCGATAAAACGGGGCGAAAAGGTACAAGCCATGGATTGGGAGGCGTGACGAACGAGCCGCAGAGTATGACCCCGGACACTTTAGATGGGCACCGGGATTCAACCATGAGTGCAAGCGGCCCGCCGAATGACCACCCGAGAATCACGAAGGACTTCAAGTTAGCCACCTTATTCATCACGATTGGAAGCAGATCCCGGTAGTCGTTGTTGCCAGAAGTCGGATAAACGATGACGACGGGATCAACCCAAGACGGAAGATGGCGAAGCAGCGGTCCGAAAAATATCTCTGTTCCGTCCAGCCCTGGAAGCAATACCAATGTCGTCTTGACGTTTTTAGTAGGCAAAGAGTTAAACATCACAAATCAATCTCGTTGAAATATTCTTGTCATGAAATGGCAATAAGTTACCTCTATATTCATAAGCTCCATTAATGTACATAAGGAGAACACTAAATTATGTCTGAATTTTTGAAACAACTCTCCATCCAGCGCTGGGACGACCACCGCTATTACCATCAGAGCCGCATCAATCAGACTCTGCATTTGATCAGCGCCGTGAGTTTTCTTGTCGCCTATGTCATGCTCTTCAAAGACCCTGCCATTGCAGGCTTGATTGGTGTTTTGGTCTCAATGGGAACCCGCCAGTCCGGTCATTTTTTCTTCGAACCGCTGGGCTATGATGAAGCCAATCAAGCTACAAATGAATATAAGGAACAAATCAAGGTGGGCTACAACTTGCACCGCAAAATTGTCATCATATCCATTTGGGCCATTTCACCAGTTCTTCTATATATATTCCCGGGCCTGTTTGGTCTCTTTCAGCCTTCAACTTCCCTTGAGACTTTTGTGCACCAAACCGGCATGATGTGGTTTGCTCTCGGTGTCGGTGGTTTGCTTTTCAGAACGATCCATCTTTTCTTTTTGAAAGGTGTACTAACCGGTCTGGTATGGATGACTAAAATCCTGACGGATCCTTTCCATGACATCAAACAGTATTACAATGCTCCGCTTGCGCTTTTGCGCGGAGAAATGATTGAAAAGATCACGCCTAATCAAATTCCTGCTTGACCAGACCAGTAACACACAAAAGCCCGCAAGCTTTAGTTAGCTTGCGGGCTTTAATTTTGCCATCAACATTTCTCGCAGAATGCGACGCTTGATCAATTTATTGGTTAACGTTTGGGGGCACTGCCACCATCCGTCGCGCTGCATATTTTCGGCAGCACGTACAAAACTTCGGGAAACCTCATCAAAATCTTCCTGTGTGTAATTCAAGCTGAAAATAATGCGGCCCGTACCCACCCAGCTCAACGCAAGGCCCTCCAGACGCAAATAGTGCTGAAACAACCAGTTGTAGCATGCCGGCTGGGTGTAGAGCACCGTCCAGATCGAGGACAGGTTGGCAACTTGTACCGGAATGTTTGCCTCTTTCAAACTGTTATTAAGGGCTTGCGCCCGCTTGTTCCAAGTTACGTCGAGATCAGCGTAATATGCCTGAATGGTGCTGGTGTCCAGACTTTTCAAGAATACGTTCATTGCCCCCATGACGTAGGGGTGCGAATTGAAAGTGCCTCGCGCAAAGCAAATATCACCTGGCGCATCATCTCTAAATCGTTTCATCCAGCTTGCTTTGCCGCAAAGCACCCCGACCGGCAGCCCGCCTCCCAGTGTTTTTCCGTAGGTCACCAAATCGGCGCGCACGCCAAAGTATTCCTGTGCGCCACCGGGCGCGAGACGGAAACCAACAAAGACCTCATCAAAAATGAGCGCGATACCCTTTTCGTCGCAAACTTTTCGAAGTTCATTGAGCCAGGCAGTGTAAGTCTCCTTCGAAAATCCGGCTTTTCGGGTGCTGTCCAGCAACGACGAATCACTCGGGGCCGCCACATTGGGATGCAGCGCCTGCAGCGGATTGACCAGCACACAGGCGATATCATTGCGGTTTCGCAAGACCCGCAAAGTGGTTTCACTCATCTCTGCCAGCGTAAAGGTGTCCTTCTCGGTAACCGGATTCCCAATGCCGGGTTGAACGTCGCCCCACCAACCGTGATAAGAGCCACAGAATCGAACGATCTTGCCGCGACCGCTGTGGTATCGGGCCAGGCGCACGGCCTGCATGACGGCCTCCGTACCAGACATATGGAATGAAACTTCGTCCATACCGGATATCTGTTTTAGCCGATTAACGTTATCGGCAACCACCGGATGGTAGGAGCCCAGAACCGGGCCGAGTTGCCTGACCATGTCCGCACCCTGATCGATGCAGTCCTTGTAGAAGTCATTTCCGAACAGGTTTACGCCGTAGGAGCCGGTGAGATCATAGAATTTATTTCCATCCAAATCTGTTATTGTTACACCTGAAGTTGATTGAACAAACGAACCAATTTCCAGTCCTTTGCTTGCAAGGTTGCGAAACTGGAACGGAATTCTGTAAGCACTGGTAAATTGCAAGTCAGAAAGTCCATTGACAACATCGGCGGTTTCTTGCAAGCTCATGGGATAACGCGTTTGGTACTGCGTCAGCAAGGCATCAAAGGCGATTTTACGACGCGTAACGACATTGTCCGGTGCACCGTCAATTCCCAAAGCATGCGCTTCGTCATAACGATAGCTTGGCAGAAAGGATGCCAATCGCCGGGCATTACGCGGGTGCCCCGCCAAAGAACGATGTTTTGCCAGTGATAGTTCTGCTCGTTGTTTGATTTGGCGCAGGCCGAAGAACAGCACCAGCCCCCCTGCGCTGTATAGCGCCAACAAATTTAAATTTATTGTTTCATTCACTTTGGAACCACCTTAAATGAAAAGAGTAACACGAGGTTCAATACGATGAGCCTTCGCCAACAGATTCAGCAAATTCTGAAACAGGAAGACATCAATTTTCTTTTGACCAACCGGCTTCCGCGACGCTGGCTCACCCAATTTACGGGATGGTTCAGCAAGATCGAGCACCCCTCGGTGCGAGATTTCTCCATCGCCATGTGGAAATATTTTTCGAACCTTGATTTGAGCGAGGCAAAAAAGAGCGACTTTAAAAGTATGCATGACTGCTTTACCCGCGAACTCAAAGAGGGGGCTCGTCAGGTTGATATGGATCCTGCAGTGATGGTAAGCCCGGCTGATGCCATCGTGGGAGCGAGCGGGCGCATTGACGGGACGCTGGTGTTTCAGGCCAAAGGATTTCCCTACTCGCTGGAAGACCTGTTGGGTGAGGAGGAAAATATTGAAGACTGGAAAGACGGCTATTTTGTGACGTTGCGCCTGACGTCCAGCATGTATCACAGGTTCCACGCACCCTACGACTGCACCGTCGAAAAAGTCAGGTACTTTTCCGGTGATACCTGGAATGTGAATCCGATTGCCTTGCGCCGGATTGAAAAACTGTTCTGCAAGAACGAGCGGGCTTTCATTCGCACGCGATTCGAGGGAACCGGGCCGTGTGCAAAACAGCGCGTCGCACTGGTACCGGTTGCGGCAATCCTGGTCGCCAGTATTCGCCTGCATTTTCTTGATGTTTTGTTTCACTTGAAATACTCTGGCCCGAAAACCTTCTCCTGTGAGACCCCATTTGCCAAAGGGCAAGAGATGGGCTGGTTTCAACATGGTTCAACCATCATTGTCCTGGCTGGCAAGGGATTTACCTTGTGCAACAATTTACATCAAGGATCCGAAGTCCGTATGGGGCAAGCGCTTATGCGTTGGCATGGCTGACAGAAATCGAGGGCAGTGGATTTAATGTCGGGGAGAACTGCCTGGTATGTCTGTCTAATGCGCTGTATAAGGTTTCAGCAAAACTGCTGTAAACGAATTCCCAGCCTAGATGGGCCACACTGGCCGCAGCTGCCTGTCTAACTTCCAGTTGCTTGTGCATATTGGTGGCGAGGTTTACAGAAGCGTTGACAAATTCCAATTCTTCTCCCGGGGACACCAGCACGCCGTTCTGCCCTGTTTTGATTAGTTCTTTGGCTGCAGCATTGTCGTACGATATGACTGCAAGCCCACTTGCAAGTGCTTCCGGGACAACGTTTCCAAATGTTTCAGTAAGGCTCGAAAACAGGAATACATCGCCAGACGCATAGTGTGTAGCCAGCTCCTCATTTTTGCGAACTCCTGCGAATATGGCCTCGGGGCAGGATTTTTCCAGCTGTTTACGCAAGGGGCCATCCCCCACGAATACCAGTTTTGCACTCCGCAGTCGCAGCTTGATTGCTTCAAAAGACGCAATGACCAGGCCAACATTTTTTTCCTTGGCCAGCCGGCCAACAAGCACAACTACCACATCGTCAGGGCTTGCCCCCCAACTTTCGCGTAGCGCCTGTGACCTCTTTGCGGGTGAAAAAAGATCGGTGGCAACACCACGCGACAATAGGGTTACATTGTTGTAACCTCTTCCCTGCAGTTCCTGCATCATGGCCTTGGTCGGAACCATGGTCGCATCGGTAAAGTTATGCAGTTTGCGCAGATAGTTATCTATGATAGTCCTGAACAGGCCAATACCGTAGTGCTGCGAGTAGTTATGAAAGTTGGTGTGAAAAGAACTGGTTACGGGTAAATTAAGCTTGCGTGCCACGACCACCGCAGACCATCCCAGAGGTCCTTCTGTGGCGACATGCACTATATCCGGGCGCCTCTCCGTCCATAGCTTGATCAGGCGTGCCTTCGAAGGCAATCCCAAACGCAAATCCTTGTAGGTGGGTATTTGTATCCCTTTGGTTAACACTTCATCTACACCATCAAGCGTTGAAATACCGGTATCGCTTGACTGTCGTGGTCGAACCAATTGCACCGAGTGTCCTCGTTGCACCAAACCCTTCACGATTCGCCCCAGCGTCATGGCAACACCGTTAACTTCTGGTGGAAACGTCTCGGTAACTATTGCAATCCTGAGGCTGGAAATTTGCTCAACGATTGGCTCAATGCGGATGTCATCATGATCTATCATGCCCTTAATCGTAACTACCTTAGATTACAAGACAATGAAGTTAATTTGACACTTTTACGACATCACTCATTATTCATGTCATGCATTTTCACAGACTTCGTCGGTGGAACAATTTCTTTGGTGCGCCAGATAAATTACAGTCATGCCAATTGTGATAATTGCAGCAAAACACCCTATCATCATTCCGAGCGGAATTCGGGTTGCTGTCGCTACGGCATAGATAGTCAACATTACAAGCATTCCGGCGTTTTCATTGAATCCTTGCACTGCGATGGAACGCCCTGCCGTAAGCAGGTTGCACCCACGGTGTTGCAACAGCGCGTTCATTGGTACGACAAAGAAACCCGAAACGGCACCCACTGTCATCAAGAGAATGCCCGCCCATAAAACGGAATCAACGGCCAGCATCAAAGGAATCATAAGCCCTATCACCATTCCCAGCGGTAATAAAGTTGCAGCGCTTGAAAGCGTGGCAAGGCGACTGGCCAGTATCGCCCCGGCGATGACCCCTACAGCCGTGATACCCTGCAAATATGCGGCTTGAGCAAGAGGAAGTCCCAGCAATTCATTGGCCCAGCGTAATACGATTAATTGCAGCGTTGCCCCTACACCCCAAAGCAGGGTAGTAACCAACATCGACAATCCACCAAGCTGATCTTTCCAGAGGATCATGTTTTCCCGGAAAAATTGCTTGCACAGCAACAAGGGGTGGAAAGAATGGCTTGGGTAACGTGCTCCACTATCTGCTACGCTGAAACTTAATAGCGTTGCAATCCCATTCAGCGCCAGGAGACTCAACATCCCCACTGTAAGATTCGTCACCATGTTGTGCAGATGCCATATTGCAATAGGTACGCTGAACTGATTGATCAGAGGGCTTACCAAAAAGCCACCCAGCACTGTCCCCAGAATAACGGCACAGACCGTCGTGCCCTCAAAGTAACCGTTGGCACTTACAAGTTTTTCTGCGGGAAGCAACTCTGTTATGAGACCATACTTGGCAGGTGCATAGATTGCCGCCCCCAATCCGGCAATTCCTATTGCTACTACGGGATCCACGCCCACTAACATGAGGAAAACGGCGCATACTTTGAGAAAATTTGCTATCAGCATGACCTTTCCCTTGGGGATCGCGTCAGACAACGGGCCAACAAACGGCGCGAGCAGCACGTAGGACACGGTAAAACAAAGTTTGAGGATGGGAGTCACCCAGCCGGCAGAAGCCTTCTGGTCTTTCAGTAACTGAAATAGAGGGTCATTGATGGGAATTTCACGCTCATTCGTTTTCGGCGTCCAGTCGTCCTTAACTCTTATTTTTATTCTCCGACGGTCAAAGTCAACGTCTGTCCATTCAAGATTCTCAAGTTCGCCCTTTCTCATGCCCGTGTTTAAGAAAGTAAAGAACACAGGATAAAGAAAAGCATCACAGCTTGATAAGAGCTTATGGCACTGAGCTTCCGTCAAGAACTGGGGTGGATTCTCGGTGGGTATACGAAGCTTTCCGACGCCGTTCATGGGGTTCTTTCTCAGATAGCCCCATTGGACTGCTAAACGGAACATCATTTTTACGACGATAAGCTCAGAATTGATTGTCCTATTACACGCACCTTCCCCCTTGCGAAAGGCTTTGAAGCCCTCGAACTCACGAGGAGAAAAGTCTGCTGTTTTGCTTAGAATGAGTGGCTGAGTAGATAAGAAACGGTTGAAATTATCGAGGATAGACCGATAACGCTTGCAAGTACCGGGAGCAAGGTTAGTGAGGCAGTAAGAACGATAGTCTTTAAGAAGGTTCT
>CAIQPV010000150.1 GCA_903873725.1 uncultured Nitrosomonadales bacterium | reverse complement strand
CCAACATGCGTTGCGTACGACACGTTCTTTAGTTATGTTAATGCCAACTTGACGGACTATCCCAGGGACGCGCGGCACGGCTCCGGGTATGGCGACCTCGATAACCTGTATGCCACGCTTAAACGCATAGAGAGCGCCAAGAACAGTGTGGTGCAACGCTTCGAGAACAGCGCACAGTCCGCGTTGCCCTCTCTCACCGAGGGAGCAATCCCTCTCGTGTCCGATTCATCGAAGTTGGAGACGTTCTCGGGCAAAGTCTGGCCGGGGTCACAGCAATTGGCGACAGGCGCAGGAGGCGGTTTGACGGGATCCGGCGTGAGTTTAACGGTCTCGTGAGGCGCATTATTTACAAACGGGTTGGGTCTTTGCAATATGTACCACGCCACCCCGCCCGCGAGAATCAAACCCAGCACCATGCCGACAAGAACAGCCGCCAGCAACGACGAGCCGCCTTTACGCGGAGGCGCGGTGCGGGAATTGCTATTTTTGCTCATCTGATATTCCTTCAAAAATTCCTTGTATTACATCTTTTCCGGCGCCGACACACCCAACAACGCCAAGCCATTGCGCATCACTTGCGCTACTGCGGCAATCAATGCCAGCCGCGCCAGCTTGATGCCTTCGTTGTCGACCAGAAAGCGCGAAGCATTATAGTAGCTGTGAAAATCCGCCGCCAAATCTTTCAGGTAGAATGCAATCAGGTGCGGTGCCAAATCTTCCGCCGCGTTCTCAATAACCTGCGGGTAATCAATAAGATGTTGCAGCAGCGTTTTTTCGTATTCGCTGTCCAGCGCGCCCACCCCGGCATCGAGCAATGTGACAGCGTCGCCACCCCATTGTTCCAGCACGCTGCGAATTCGTGCATGGGCATACTGAATGTAATATACCGGATTCTCGTTACTCTGCGACTTCGCCAGGTCCATGTCGAAATCCAGATGCTGATCGCTCTTGCGCAACACATAGAAAAAGCGCGTCGCGTCGTTGCCCACTTCATTGCGCAATTCGCGTAACGTGACGAATTCCCCGCTACGCGTGGACATCGCCGCCTTCTGGCCGTTGCGGTACAGCACCGCGAACTGCACCAGCGCGATAGTCAGTTTGCTGCTGTCCTGTCCCAGCGCGGTCAGCGCGCCGTTTACCCGGGCAATGTAACCGTGATGATCCGCACCCCAAATGTTGATGACGCGGTCGAAACCGCGCCCGAACTTGTTTACGTGGTAAGCAATGTCGGAGGCGAAATAGGTGTAAAGCCCATTCTCGCGCTGCACCACCCGGTCTTTCTCATCGCCGAATGCCGAGGAACGGAACCACAGCGCCCCATCCTGCTCGTAAAGATGTCCGGCACCTTTTAACTGCTCCACCACCTGCTTCACCAACCCGCTGTCAAACAGGGACTGCTCGGAGAACCACTCGTCAAACACCACGCCGAATTCGGCAAGATCGTTGCGGCAATCCCCCAATTGTTCGGTCAGCACGTAGTTGTGGATATACGCATAATCTTCGCCCAGCAGGCGTTTGGCATCGGCAATCAGGGCATCCAGCCGGGCATCCGCACTATCCTCTGCCACCGGCAGTTCGTTCACTAAGTGGGTGTTTAACGCTTCGCCCGGCCTGCGTACAAATTTCGCCCCGTGCGCCACACGGATTTGCAGCGCCATGCCGCCCACGTAATCGCCTTGATAGGCGTTCGATGGAAACGGGATATTTACTCCATGCAGTTCGAGGTAACGTAGCCAAGTGGACAGCGCCAGAATATCCATCTGCCGCCCGGCATCATTCACATAGTATTCGCGGGAAACTTGATAACCCGCCGCATCCAGCACATTGGATAAACTTGCGCCGTAAGCCGCACCGCGCCCGTGCCCCACATGCAACGGCCCGGTAGGGTTGGCGGAAACGAACTCCACCTGTACCTTGCGCCCCGCGCCAAATTGTATGTGGCCATAACCGTTGCCTGCTTGCAGTACGCTGCTCACCACACTCTGTTTCGCAGAAGTCGTCAGAAAAACATTGATAAAACCCGCCCCGGCGATTTCGACTTTTTCCACCACCGGAGATGCAGGCAATGCGGCGATCAAGGCTTGTGCGATATCGCGCGGGCTGCGTTTCAGCGGCTTCGCCAGTTGCATCGCCAGATTACAGGCATAGTCACCATGCAATGCCTGTTTGGGACGCTCCAGCAGAACAGTTGCATTTTGCCCCGGCGCCACTGCACGCAAAGCCAGTGCAAACAAATCGGAAAGATGAATTTTGAAATTGGAAACGGCAACTGTCATTACGCAACACCTACAAATGGATTGCAAATTATAACACTTGATGAAGCGACGCCCAATGGCCGGAGAGTGGCGCGCCAAGGTAAAACACCTTGGCACAAAAGTGATGCAGGCTATTCGCTAGCGGATTCAACCATGCAATGAAACTTTATAAATATTTTTTTACCCGCCCGTCAAATAGCCTTGCATAGCCAACTGACTATTTCGCCGGAACATAATGAAAAGCTGTTGGGTGACTCCAATAAAATCACCCCGTCAGCATCAGCAGATTTTCGAACCGGCTTAGACCTTCTCCAGCGTTGCCCAGATGCGGCCCTTGAGGAAGTACATCATGGTGGTAAAGACCAGCAGGTAACCCAGCACGTAGAGGCCCAGGGATTTTCGTTCCTGCGCATGGGGATCGGCAGCCCAGACCAGAAAGGAAGTCACCTCGCGGGCCTTTTTATTGAGTTCCGCAAGTTGCGCCGGATCGGTTACCCCGGCCACGGCCAGTACGTCAGGCATTTTTGTGGGCGGATAATAATGGTTGCCGGTGGTGCCATCGGGAGCGGTGTAGTAACCGAGCAAATAGGAATAAATATAATTCGCTTCGCCCTCGCGCGCCTTCGCCATCAGGCTTAGATCCGGTGGAGCTTTCCCAAATGATGCCGCCGCAGCGTCCGCCGGCATCTGGCTGGCGATGGCCGTTCCCATCGGATTGGAACCCCGCCATCCGTCAACCTTGTCCTTTTCTACGCCCAATTTGGCCAACTCACGGAAGTGAATGTATTTCAGGCTGTGACAACCGTTGCAAACCGTCATCACCGTCTCCGCCCCGCGTGCCAGGGTCGGCAGATCGGTAGCTACTTCGACCTTGTTCAACTGGACTTCCGCTTCGCCCCATGCACTGCATGCCAGCCAGCAAAACGCGAATATGATCAGGCGCTTCATACTGCACCTCCCTTGTGCGACATCTTCTCGCGTGGCGGACGCTGATCGAACAGGGCCATCAACTGGGGGGACAGACCGCGTGCACGCATCCAGCGCTCCTCCAGTTTGGAGGTAGGGGGCAGCAAGAAAAATGTGGCGAAATAAATCAGGGTCGCCACCTGGCCAATCGGCACAAGTGCACCCGACGGCGGTTGTGAGCCGACATAACCAAGCAGGAACACATCGGCTATAAAGACGAAAAACACGGCCCGATACACCGGGCGGTGACGTGCACCGCCCGGAATATTGGTCCGGTCTGCAAACGGGAGAATGGCAAAGATTACTACTGACAGCCCCATCGCCACGACACCGCCCAGCATGTCCGGAATTGAACGCAGAATGGCGTAAAACGGCAGGAAATACCATTCCGGCTCAATATGGGGCGGAGTCATCAGCGGGTTCGCCGGAATATTATTGGCCGCTTCGATGAAGGTGCCGGGGAAAAAGAACACGAAAGTACAAAATATGATCAGATAAACACCCAGCCCGAACAAGTCCTTGATGGTGAAGTAGGGATGGAAAGGAATATTGTCCTTGTCGGCAAGGCTGATGCCGGAAGGGTTGCTGCTCTTCACGGTATGCAGCGCAACCAGGTGGATCCCGACGACGGCGAAGATCAGGAACGGAATCAGGTAGTGCAGGGAGAAAAAGCGCGTCAGCGTGGCATCACCTACCGAGAAATCGCCCCGCAGCCACATGACTATCTTGTCACCCATAAACGGCGTGACGCCGAACAGATTGGTGATGACCTGCGCTCCCCAGTAGGACATTTGCCCCCAGGGCAGCAGGTAGCCCATGAATGCTGTCGCCATGATCATCAGCATCAGTACTTGTCCGGTCCACCACATCAGTTCGCGCGGTTTGTGATAGGAGGCGTAATACAACGTGCGCGCCATGTGCACATAGATCACCACAAAAAAAGCCGATGCGCCGGTGGAATGAATATAGCGCAGCAACCAGCCGTAGTTCACATCACGCATAATGTGCTGCACCGAGTCGAACGCCATGTTGACGTCGGGTTTGTAGTACATCGCAAGAAAAATGCCGGTGGCGATTTGCAACACCAATACGAAGCCCGCCAGGAAACCGAAATTCCACCAGTAGCTCAGATTCCTGGGCGTCGGGTAATCGGTCAATTCATGTTTGACGATATGGGTCAAGGGAAAACGCTGATCGATCCAGCCAATAATACGGCTTGCCATGATGTTATGCCTCACCAATAATAATTTTATCTGCGGATACAAATTTGACCGGGGGTACCGGCAAATTCAAGGGAGCAGGTCCGTGCATGATCCGACCGCTGTTGTCGTACACGCTACCGTGGCAGGGACACAGCCACCCCTCCTCGGTACGCGAGGGGATACACCCCATGTGGGTACACACCCCAACCACCACCAGCCATTCCGGGTTTTTGGCCCGCTCGGCATCCGCTTGCGGGTCTTTTCCACCCTGGGAATTTTTCATCGCGGCAACCTGTTCGGGTGTGCGATGCACCACGAAAACCGGCTTCCCGCCCCATGACACGGTCTGTGACTGTCCTACCGCAATGCCGCCAAGATCAACTTCCGTGGTTGCTTTTTCCAGCGTGTCCGAGGATGGGTTCATGCTGCTGATAAACGGCCAACACGCAGTCGCCGCTCCCGCCACCCCGAGTGCCGCCGTCGCCTTCCCCAAAAAATCGCGGCGATCCGCGTTGTCCAGTACGTTGCTGTCCGTCATAACTGCTCCTGTCTTAATATCCTGTTATTAAACATATCTAACCATCACCTTGTCTATAACCACATCAGGGGGCATCCGCATCACTCTCTTGGGCAATATGCGCTTGCCGTAACAATCAATCAATCCTGTCGGCTAAAGCGGCACCACAGTGCGAATTTCATATCACAAGAATTATATGTGTAACCGGATGGGAAATTT
>CAIQPV010000149.1 GCA_903873725.1 uncultured Nitrosomonadales bacterium | reverse complement strand
TATTTTTCCCTACAAACAACCGCAGATGCGCAAAGTCTTCGACGCATTTCATGACATGCTAATAAAATCAAAGAATCGCGGTCTGAACTCACCTCCCCTACTTGTCTGATTCTGTTTTGGCGGATTTTATTTGATCCTGTTTGAGCTGGTCTTTAGGCTTGCCGGAAAAAATTATCATGCCGAACAATATGAACACCGGGGACAAAATAAAGCACATTATCAGAAAGTTTCTCCAAAACATTAGGTCAGTCCCGATTTGATGATTTGTGAATATACATGGCAAATGCGCTGTCCTTGATAAGAAAACCCGCTATCCGTTTCACTCTCTCTTGTTCTTTCCCGCCGACGGGTGGCGCGAATTTAACGTTGATTGTGTGCATCTCGCAATGCTTCTGCCAACTGGAATACAGTCATGGCATAGAAATCGCTGTTGTTATAACTGGTAATAACGTCGAAGTTGCCAAAGGCAAGCCAGAATTCTTTGCCATCCGCCACAGTAAAATCAATTAGCCGCGCTTTCATGTCCGCCGCTATCTCTCTGTCTGGTTTAACACCCGCCGCCAACCATTCTGCCATCCTATGAACCTCTGCCAGACTGCCCACACAATTATCCTCGCCGGCGACAGCACGAACCGTCACCGGTTTCCCGTTTTGCCAGCCATATTGTTTGAGGTAGTTCGCCACGCTGCCGATCGAGTCCACCGGATCGTGCAGCAAATCAACCTTGCCGTCACCGTTAAAATCAACGGCGTATTTGCGATAACTGCCTGGCATGAATTGCGGGATGCCCAGTGCACCGGCATAGGAACCTTGTACTTTGAGCAGATCAAACCCCTGTTCACGTGACAACAGCAGGTATTGCTCCAGTTCACTTCGAAAAAAATCGGCACGGCGGGGAAAATCGAATGCCAGCGTGGTCAGGGCATCAAGTGTGCTGTATTTTCCTGCGTTGCGTCCATACGTTGTTTCCACACCGATCAATGCGACAATGATTTCCTGCGGCACACCGTATTGAATTTCAGCGCGCTGCAATGCGTCCGCATAAAGTTGCCAGAATTCCAACCCGCCGCTGATTCGCCGGTCGTTGAGGAAAGAAGCACGATATTCCGGCCACGGTTTGAGTGTGGCCGGGGCGGAAATAGCGTCAATTACCGCTTGACGGCGTTGGGCAAGTCTGAAAACCTGCACCAGCTCGTCCTGCTTGAACTGGTGCTTGCTTACCATTTCGTCGATAAATTGTGGAATGCCGGGCAAATCGGCTGCACGCACCTTCGGCACACAGAACAAAAACAGCAATACAAAGAATAGACGCGCGCTCATGACTCACACATTTTACTCGACAGGCAGGCGCACCACTGTTAAATTTCACCCTCGTTTATCAACTTGAACAGAAAGCATCGTCATGGAAAAAAACCTTCAGCACCATCGCCTCCTCATCCTCGGTTCCGGTCCTGCCGGTTACACAGCCGCCGTCTATGCCGCCCGCGCCAATCTCAACCCGGTGCTGATTACAGGAATGGCACAAGGCGGACAGTTGATGACCACCACCGACGTGGATAATTGGCCCGCCGACTTCAGTGGCGTGCAGGGACCTGAACTGATGGAGCGTTTTCAAAAACATGCCGAACGTTTCAACACCCAAATAATTTTTGACCACATCCACACCGCCAAACTGGAACAAAAGCCATTTCTGCTGATAGGCGACGCAGGCAGTTATACTTGCGACGCACTGATCATTGCCACGGGTGCATCGGCGCAATACCTCGGCCTGCCTTCGGAAGAAAAATTCATGGGCAAGGGCGTGTCCGGTTGCGCCACCTGCGACGGCTTCTTCTACCGTAATCAGGATGTGGCCGTTATAGGCGGCGGCAACACCGCTGTGGAAGAGGCGTTATACCTTTCCAACATCGCGCGTCATGTCACGCTGGTGCACCGGCGCGACACTTTTCGCGCCGAACGCATCATGATTGATCACTTGATGGAAAAAGTTAAAGAAGGCAAAATCACTCTGCAACTGCATCAGGTATTGGACGAAGTGTTGGGCGACGACAGCGGCGTGACCGGCATGCGCATCAAGCACGTAAAAACTGGCGACACCCAGGACATCGCGCTGACCGGGGTGTTCATCGCCATCGGTCATAAACCCAACACCGACCTTTTCATCGGTCAACTTGAAATGGACAACGGCTATCTCATCACCCACAGCGGCCAGGCCGGCAATGCCACTGCAACTACTATCCCCGGAGTATTCGCAGCGGGGGACGTGCAGGATCATATCTACCGGCAAGCGTGCACCAGTGCGGCCACCGGCTGCATGGCGGCGCTGGATGCCGATAAATATTTGGCTTCACTGGGCTAAAAAATTTCTGACAACCCTCTCCCGGCATCAGCAGAGACTTGGCTAAGAAACTGCCCATCCACCCTGATGCAGAGCTATTCCGGCAGGCACTGGAGGGTGTCGTTCCCTTGGCGCTATCCAACCGTATTTCCCCTGCTCCACAACCGCGCCGTGCCCGGGTTAACAACCCCGGTCTTCCGCCCGTAGCCGACACTTTGTCCGATCACGGGGCAGGAGATGAACCACTAACGGAATTCCTGCGCCCGGGCATTTCACGGATGGTTTTACGCAAGCTGCGGCGCGGACAATTTCCGATTCAGGATAGCCTCGACCTGCACAGCCTCAACAGTAATGAAGCACGCAAATTACTGCTGGAATTTCTGCGCAATGCAACGCAACACGACCTGCGCCATGTGTGTGTGATACATGGCAAGGGATGGCATACAGAAGGCGGCGAAGGAATCCTGAAAATCCGCACGCGGCACTGGCTGACCCAATGCGCTGAAGTATTGGCTTTCTGCGAAGCGCCACCCAATGCCGGCGGCGGAGGAGCGGTATTGGTATTGCTGAAATCTGGAAAATAGCACCCCGGAAACTGCCACCTCATTAGCCGGCCCTGTTCTTTCTTTATTGTAGTTTGTTGCACATTGTAAGCATCGCTACAAGCCTCAAAAGCATCGCGAATACTAATTAAAATCACACAAAAACAAATAATTATGCAACATCGCAGGCATTGGCACGCCCTTTGCTAATAGGAAAGTGCGAGACAGACGTTTAGCATATAAATAGCAAACAATGTCACCAAACGAATTATTTTTTAGTTGTACTTTTTAAGGAGATATATTATGGCTGCACTTCGTCAAATTGCCTTCTACGGCAAAGGTGGGATTGGTAAATCAACCACTTCGCAAAACACTTTGGCCGCCTTGGCCGAAATGGGCCACAAGATTCTGATCGTCGGTTGCGATCCGAAGGCCGACTCGACCCGTCTGATTCTGCACGCCAAGGCACAGGACACCGTGCTGTCGCTGGCTGCCGAAGCCGGTAGCGTGGAAGATCTGGAACTGGAAGATGTGATGAAGGTCGGTTACCGCGACATCCGTTGCGTTGAATCCGGCGGACCTGAGCCTGGTGTGGGTTGCGCAGGCCGCGGCGTGATTACTTCCATCAACTTCCTGGAAGAAAACGGCGCGTATGACGGCGCGGATTATGTTTCCTACGACGTGCTGGGCGACGTTGTATGCGGCGGTTTCGCGATGCCGATTCGTGAAAACAAGGCACAGGAAATTTACATCGTCATGTCCGGAGAAATGATGGCCATGTACGCCGCCAACAATATTTCCAAGGGCATTCTGAAATATGCCAACTCCGGTG
>CAIQPV010000148.1 GCA_903873725.1 uncultured Nitrosomonadales bacterium | reverse complement strand
GCCAGCTAAACGCCGATGTGCTGATTGACGCCGGCTACCAGGTAGATGTTGCCGATGATGGGACTACTGCTTGGGCCGCAATCCAACTCACCCAATACGATCTGTTGATCACTGACCAGTTTCTGCACACGCTGTCAGGCGTTGAACTGGTCAGGAAGATTCACGAAGCAAGCATTCCCTTGCCGATCATCATGGTCACAGAAACCTTGCCGACCTGGGAGTTCGTCCTGTATCCCTGCCTGCAAGCTGTCACGATGCTGCGAAAGCCCTATACGATGGCGAAGTTTTTGGGCATGGTAAAAAGCGTTCTGGCCAAGACCGCACCAGTGGGCGTTGGCATTGCGCCGTCGAAATGGGAACGTGAGCTGGAAGCCGTTGGTTTTCCTGAGTGATGCATTATCAAGCAAGGTAGATAACGACGTGCGCGAGGATGATGGACAAACAGAAGCGGCACCGAGCTTGACCGACTTCGTGTCTGATTCTAAAACGGTGGGCATTATGTTGCAATTTTCGCAAGCTTCTCGCGCACGTAATCAATATGGCCGCGCAGCCCATAAAATCGGTCGGCAAACGAGGCCGGCACCTTGATCCGCCTCACCGCTTTTTCAATCTCATCCAGCCGTTGGTGCATTTCATCTCGTTGAGCCGGCGATATTCCCCTGACAAGTTCCCGCTCCAGTACCAGCAACGCACGATACCACCGGTAAAGGCGCAACTGGATTCGCCATTTGTAGGCTGCCGGAATCAGCCGCAGTCCAGGGATCAGCACCAGCATCATCGGAATAAAGGCCACAAGGATGCGGTTGGCCAAACTGGCAATCCAAAACGGAAGTTCGCGATACAAAAATGTTTTTCCGGACTTGTAGTAGCGGCTGGCATCCGGGCTGATCTTGAACTCATGTTCCAACGGATTGGGAAATTCTCCCTGGTTTTGGAGCATGCTGGCGTTCCCATGAACTTCCCGGGCGGCCTCAATCAACAGATCCGATACCGCCGCATTCAAATTTGGCCGAGCCACGAGTTCCACGGTTGGGCCGATGAGCCAGACATCATGCTCGGGCAGGTTTTTGCTGAAATCAATGGAACCTTCCGGCAGGCGCAGTTTGTTTAGATAGTTGAACCGCCGGGTGTAGGCGTCCGCCTGTTCAAAACTTAACAGCTGAATTCCTGGCGACCGCAACAATGTTCGCATGGTCTGTGACGAGGCCGAGTCACTCATCATAAACACCGCGTCAACGGTTCCGGCCAGCAGCTGCGCTGCGGCAGCGTCCGCATTCAAACCCAGCAACTGGGTCACGCCATCGGCGGTGAGACCATTCGTCTGGAGCAGGGTCAAAGCCAGCGCATGTGTTCCGCTTCCAACTGAACCGATGGCCAGCCGCTTGCCGGCCAGCCCGGACAGCAGCCTTACGTTTGTGCTGCCACGATAGAATATGAGCAGCGGTTCGTAGGCGATGTTTCCAAGCGAAATCAAATTCTGGGTATTCGTACCATCCGCCACACCGCCCTGGACGAAGCCAACATCCACCCGTGATCTAGGGCTTTCCAAACGTTGAAGGTTTTCCAGCGAGCCTTGCGAGGGGATGATGTCCAACGTCACCCCGTTGCGGGCAAGAATAGCGCGATATTTCTCGGCATTTTTTTCAAAGGTGCTTCCGGACGGGCCGCTGGTGATGGTGAGAATGCGCGGCGGTGCTGAATGAATGAACCAGTAAACGGCTAAACACGTGACGAGGCTGATAAAGCAGACTACCACCAGCGACAAGGCCCAGCTCAGCCCGAAATTCTCCGTGAAGATGGATACGACCCTGAAAAGACTGAATTTACGTTCGGTGTTCATGCAACCATTTTCAAAAACATAAGCTACAAGAACAGGATAATGATTTTACCGAGCATCGCAATCATTCACAACCAACCCCGACAAATCAGATTAAGCACCTTTGAACTTCGAACCAAATGTGGCAGCCTCTCATCATGGACATCGATCTGACAAATTTCTCAGCGACACAGAAACGAGCGCTATTTGACCTGTTGATATTGGCCATGTATGCGGACGGTCACCTTTCAACAGTAGAGGATGAACAATTGAAGAATTTGTTAACGGCGATGGGATTTAATGAAGAACCAGCTCAACAACGTGAATTCGATCAAGCCGTAACGAGAATCAGACCAGCGCTCCAATCCATCCACAAATCCAAAGAACTGGCTCTGGGATTGGCTGACGAGTTTACCCTTCGCCCACAACAAAAGCTGGTTTACGCAGCGGTTGAGAAAATCATGACCTTCGACAACAACATCAGTACCTGGGAAAACACTTTGCTATCAGAACTGCGGCTGAAATTTAGGCTGTGAAGTTGAGCTGTAAACGGCGGTTGAAAAGTGCGGCGGGTGGCGCTCGAAAAGTGCCTCACCTTCCGAGCAAAGGGAACTGGATTTTCAGGTCTCCGTCAAGCTGTTGATTCCGCTTCGAGGTAGAAGCAGCAGGAGGGGG
>CAIQPV010000147.1 GCA_903873725.1 uncultured Nitrosomonadales bacterium | reverse complement strand
TCTTTTGGCTGATCAGGTGCAGGATTACTTGACAAAACCATTCTCGCCTCAAGAGCTGCGGGTACGTATCCGCAATTTAGTGACCATGAAACGTACTGTAGATATCTTGCAACGGGAACTGCATTCACAGGTTTCAGATGTCTCCGAGTTGACCACCAATTTGATAGCCAGCAGAAAATCGCTACAGGACAGTCTGGTGGCGCAACAGATTTCCGAGCGACGCTGGATGGGACTTTATCAAAATTCTGCGGTTGGGATTGCTTTGGCAGATCGGGAAGGTCGTATTCTGGCCGCGAACCAGACTCTGCAGAAGATGCTCGGCTACCAAGAAAAGGAATTGCTTGGAGTATCGTTGATCGAGATTACCAAAGAATCCCACCGCGAAATGACGCAGCGCAACGTGACAGATCTTTTTGATGGTTCAATTAAAAAATACCACTTGCAAAAGTGCTATGAGCGGCAGAATGGCGAACTGCTCTGGGCAAATGTGAGCGTTTCCTTGATCCCTGCCATGGAAAACGAGGATTCCCGGCTTGCAGTGGTTGTTGAAGATATCAGTTCCCGCAAACAAACCGAGAGTGCTCTCGCAGCTACTCAGGCAGAGCTGGCGAGGATATCGCGGCTTACCACCATGGGGGAGCTCGTTGCTTCAATTGCTCATGAGGTAAACCAGCCACTCTCCGCGATCATGACAAGCAGCCAGGCTGGTTTGCGCTGGTTGATGCGCGAGACGCCTGATTACCACGAGGTCTACGAAGCACTGAAGCGGGTGAACCAGAATGCCAGCCGTGCCGGAGAGGTTATTACCCGAATTAGGAATTTTCTCAAGATACGTGCTACCAAGCGGGAGGAGGTGAAAGTTGACCATCTGCTCGAAGATTTCTCTCTGATGCTGCACGAAACCCTGATAGGTTCAGGAATACGGCTGGAAAGGAAAGTTCAACCTGCTTTACCCATGTTGTTGGCCGATCCGGTTCAGTTGCAACAAGTCTTACTCAACTTGTTCCTCAACGCCATCGATGCCATGCAGAGCCAGTCTGGGGGCGAGCGAATATTGACTGTGTCCGTCACGGCCGATGCAGCCACAGGGGGATTTCTTTTTACGGTTCAGGATACCGGGCCGGGGATTTCTCCCTTGGTTGCCGAGAAAATATTTGATGCCTTTTTCTCGACCAAGGATGAGGGGATGGGAATGGGATTGGCAATAAGCCGCTCGATTGTAGAATTTCATGGAGGACGATTGTGGTTGGCTCCATCAGCAGCGGGTGCCTCGTTTCTTTTTAATATTCCGTTCGACAAATGAGCGCACTCATGCACACGGCAGCTCCTATAGTTTATGTTGTTGATGATGACCTGTCCGTCCGGGAGTCTTTGAGCAGCCTGATCCGTTCGGCAGGATTGCAAGTGGAGGTTTTCGATAGCCCTCAAAGCTTTATGGCCAGAGAGTACTCAGATGGATGCGCCTGTCTGATTCTGGATGTGAATATGCCCGAAGTGGATGGATTTGAGTTGCAGAAAAGGCTTGCTAAAGAGGGAAGGGACATCCCTATCATTTTCATCACCGGCTATGGTGATGTGCCGCTGGCAGTACGTGCGATGAAAGCCGGGGCGCTTGAATTCCTCAACAAGCCTTTCAACGATGAGGATCTTCTCGAATCAATTCGGGATGCTTTGTCCCGCAGTCGCAAGGCATGCCAGGAGCGTGAGGAACTTGCCGACTTGAGTGCGCGTTTCAATTCTCTGACTGCCAGAGAGAGGGATGTTGTGTTCCAGGTCGCACAAGGTACGGCAAATAAATGTGTGGCAGGCAACCTGGGTGTCAGCGAAAGCACAGTTAAGGTTCATCGTCATAATATTATGCAGAAAATGCGGGTGGCATCTTTGCCCGAGTTGGCTTTGGCGTTACAGCGTCTAAGAAAAAATGTTCTGCAAGATAGTTTCGAGAAATAGGACGCAAGGGAGGGTAATTGGTCAGTTTGACAAAGTCTTAAAGCCTTTGAACAAGCATGGTTAAGGTTTTGACACCGATATTGCACACGCCGAAGTTTAAGAAGTCACCTAAATCTACTGATTATTGATGTTGATGCGCGAACATTTCGGATAAGAGAAATCATTGCTTCGGCCATTATATTTTTGCACGTATCGAAGTGGTTTCCCAAAAATGAATATGGTAATATTAGCGTACTCTAATTAATGGAGTGCTCAGTATTACCCGTTTTTTATTACTATTCTGACTAATTTTTTAAGGAAAGGTTGATTAAGTCCTGTTTTACATGATTGCACCACGTAACCATTCAGGTGTACGAGGTGGGCTAACCACTTAATTAGCACTTCCCTAAACTTATTGAAAGCAAACTGCATGGACACTAAATTTGACGTTGAACCAATATGTAAATTTTCCTTAGGCCGCGAGTTGACAATTGATGAGTGTAAAATCTTGGGAAGTGTAATGGGTGTTAAGCAATTAAAAGATGGTGAATTGCTTTCTAAAGAGGGCGACGCTGCCAGTACACTATTCATTTTGATTGATGGAAAACTGGATTTGTATAGTGACAAGGACGGAAATGGATCGGTAATCTATACGATGCAGAGAGGTGAGTGTGCCGGTACGCGAGCCTTTATCGACCGTACAACACGCAAGGCAACCTTGGTTGCAAATGGTGACGTCACTGTCTATACCCTAGAGCCAGACGCCTTTGAGTCACTCATAGATGGCTATCCGCGTATTATTTATAAGGTGATGTGCGCCTTATTCCGTAACACTCACACCAACCTTATACGAATGAATCGAGAGGCTCAACAATTGTCCAACTACATAAATAAGACTCATGGAAGATATT
>CAIQPV010000146.1 GCA_903873725.1 uncultured Nitrosomonadales bacterium | reverse complement strand
GTGGCTATCTATGCGCCAAACCCGGCAATCAAGAAAATTGACAAGGGCGTATCTTATGCCTACATCCGCCCCCTTGCGACAATTGAACCGTTAGCCATAAGAGTCGGCCTTCCTGTCAACGTGGATTGGGGAATGGAAGATATTGACCAGCTTGCAGAGGTACTTCTTGCACAGACCGAGGGTACGCAGGTCGTTGCATGGGAACATCACTTTGCCGTTATGCTTGCCAGGCAATTGCTTGCGGTATCAGGCAGTGACCCCGCAGATGTTCCCGATTGGAATGATGCGGACTTTGACAGTATCTACGTGGTGCGCATTAGCGGACATGATAAAGATCGACGTGCCGCATTTGCGCATGAAAGCGAGGGACTGAACAATTTGTCGAATAATTGTGCACAATGACGCTTCGGCATTTTGAGTGAAGTGCATTACCCGGTGCCACGACGGACGGAAATTGACCAGACGAGTCCTCCGATGCCCAGTGTTCCAAATGCCAGAGTCCATGCCAATGAATCGCCGTAGCTGCGTGCTGCATCCAGCGTGATGCCAAATATCAGGGGCGCCAGGCAGCCTGCCCCAAAGCCGAGCAACGAATACACCCCCATTGCTGCGCCCCGCTGTGCAATGGGCGTCGCTTGTATCAGGCCTGCCGTAAGTGCGGCAGAATCTGCCATCACCGTCATGAAATAGACCGCAAGCACGGCCAACATCAGCCACCAGGGCCACGTTGATGAATTTCCTGCAATCCAGCAAAGCACACCCGAAGCAGCCATGATGCAAACAATCCAGCGTAAGCGGCCAATTTTTCCTGCCGCCTCATTGCCCAGGATGCTTGCCGGCAAGCCGACCAGATTGATCAATGCGGCGGCTTCAGTCGCACTGATCGCCGGCGAGGAGACCCGGGATGCTCCGTAGGCAAAGACAATAAATGCAACCATCCAGGAACGCAGGCCGAAAAGTTCCCAGCAATGAACCGCGTAACCGAGCATATATCCCCGTATTTCGCTCTGTCGAAGTACCGGAGCAATGCGGGGTAACCAGGGTGCATGGTGCGCAGCATGCGGTGCCTGCGGCTTGAGTCCAAGCAGTACTACCAGCGCCGCCAGCAGCGGTCCGAACGCCAGTACGGCGAAGGTCCAGCGCCACGGTATGGTTGCGGAGATCCAGCCGGTACCCAGCAGCGAGAGGCTGGTGCCGATTCCGAACGTCGAAGTGTAGAACGCGATGAAACGGGCCTGGTGTTGACCTGCGACCCGGTCGGTGAGCGCCTTGAGCCCGGGCATGTAGGTGCCGGCCAGCCCGGCTCCGGCAAGCGCTTGGCACAGCGCCCCGCTTGCCATGCCATCAGCCAGCAGCGCAAAACCGGCTGTTCCGGCTGTTGCCAGGCCGCAGGAGGCTGCGAACACGCGGCGTGCGTCGACCCGATCGGTGATACCGGAGAGCAGCGGAACGGTGAGCATATAACCGAAGAAGAACGCGCCACTGACAAATCCGGCCTCGCCGCCATTCATGCCCCATTCCCTGCTCAGCATCGGCAATAGGGCCGGGTAGGCCGCGAACCCGGTCATGCCCAGTGCTTCGGCGAGGCAAAGCAGGGCGACGACACGAAAAGAATGTGTGTGGTCAGCGTTCATGAGGGTCTTGGACAAGAAATGAAATGTTGGTATTCGCAGCAATGAGTTTCTGCTTCCGGCACACAGTCAGCACAAAGTTCGTATTTGTGTTGTGCCACCTCAATTTTACGTCTTCTAACGATAAATAGCTTTATCGTTAGTCAGTATTTCGGCCTCAGCGGACCGTCGCCCTAGACTGGATGGAATTGATAATGAGTGAACGCTTTGTTGCATGCTGTTAGCATGGCGCAACAGCAGTTGTGTGCCATGACCGGAATATCGAGTAGGGGAAATCAATGGCAGCTTCCCACCACATTGCGGCCATTCAAGGTATGATTCGCTTTGGATTTTTACTGGCTCTAACCGGCCCAGACTGTGTGAAAACTCAAAAATCGCACCAAGCGCGCAATAATTCGAATGTTAAGGCACCTAGCGATGGTTACAAGCTCTCTTGGCAGCTCTCGGAAATTTAAAATTCTTGTGCGCAG
>CAIQPV010000145.1 GCA_903873725.1 uncultured Nitrosomonadales bacterium | reverse complement strand
CTCATGATGATGAAATTATCCGACCGCGAATTACTCTTGATCCTGCTGGGTGAAGAGGGTAAATCGTATTCCATGCGCTCACTGGCAGAGCTTTTTGGGCTGCGCACGATTCGGCATACAACACCCATCGGTGTTGCAGAGGAGGTTTTATCCTATGCCATACCAGACAGGTTGATGGCCGCACGGGAACTCCTGCGTCGAGCGCTGGCTGAAGACTTTGAAGAGTCGTCCGAAAGCATGTCCTCACCGGCAGCAGTTCGTGATTACCTGCGGCTGTTTCTGTGCGGGCAGGAGTTCGAGAGCTTCGTAGCCATCTGGCTTGACGCCCAACATAGGCTGATTGCAGGAATGGAACTGTTTCGGGGAACGCTAACCCAAACGTCGGTGTATCCACGGGAAGTGGTGAAGAAAGGGTTGAAGCTCAATGCGGCGGCTGTGATCTTCGCGCATAACCACCCATCCGGCGTGGCCGAACCAAGCCAGTCCGACAGGATGCTGACAGATGCGCTGAAGCAAGCGTTGTCGCTTGTTGATATAAGGGTGCTCGACCACTTTATCGTGGCGGACACCACGGTCATGTCCTTCGCAGAAAGGGGGATGATCTGATCCAAATTAAAAATACCCGCCAAAACATCGGCGGGTATTTTTTTGCATGAAATTGGTCAAATTTGCAATGTTCTTGGTAATATATTATTACAAATCGGAGATTTGATCGTAATAATTAGCGAGCGCAGCCGGAAAACACTACTGTGCCGCAGATGATGGCATCGGCAGGTAGCGGTATGATAGGGCGGGGCCAGCCAGGATTCAGGGTTTTGAGAAAGCGCCCCTCCTGTGTGACCACCAACCTTCGGAATAGAGCGGCTCCACCCGTGATTAACACGACATCTTTCCCGTGAGTTGGGTTAACACCAGGATCGATGAAAATGATCTCGCCTTCACGGTATCCGTTGTCTCCGATCATGGCCTCGCCTTGAACGGGGAGGGCGAACGTCAAATCGCCGTGATCAACAGGACAGGCCATCCATACGTCATGCTGGCCGGTTGCGCCATTCGTCAAACTTTCCCATTCCATGACGGGTACAGCACCATAGGCCATCATCCGGGTGGGAATCGGTTCCTGACCTGTCAGTTGCTCAGGAGACACTCCCAGAACCCCTGCGATCTTTTGAAGCGTGTCCATGCGAGGTTTCTTTGACTTGGAGCGTTCATTGAGAATCCGATTGATGGCCGGTTGCGAAACCCCGGAGCGATTTGACAGTTCGGTTTGATTCAACCGGTGTTTGCTCATCAGTGCCTCAAGGATTTCCGCAACAGGATTGTTGCAGGCATTCGATAAAGTATCTGAAGTAATCATAAAATATGCTCATAAAAGTTGTAATGTGCATTAATTGTAATATAGAATGCGCATTCGTGACAACAATTATGATTATTTATTATGGAAAAGCGTGACCTAATCAAAATTAACCGGCAGTTCCTGTTGCTAACACGTCAACTGGCTTTGGATGGAACAGCGGCGGAACTGATGACTGGGCTACCACGCTCGGTGATCGACAGAATCGCCTCTCTCGACATGGATGAAATCGAAGAGTTGGCGGAGACGGTAGGCATCTCGCTCTACACGCTCAGATTGACGGATCCGGCTTTAGACCGATTAATCCAGATGCCTCGAAATGCGAAAAGTACTTACGCCGAGGCAACATTGGTAGGTAACAGCCGTGTCGGCGCTACTTTCCCCTGAGGAATTGGAAAATAGTCGGGTCGCTCATGAGCTGATCCGGTTGAGGCTGCGGGTGCCGATTGTTCATTACCTGACGAATATCCACTCCAAGCCGCTTCGACTACGGTGGCGGCAGCTTCATAAAGATAGTCCACCCAACGGCAAGCTCCCGGATTCCGTCCGGTCTTTCATTGCTGATGCAATGACGTTGGCTAATCTTTCCAGCTTCGTTGCCATCTATAACCGTGTGGACGACGGGGATGGGAAATCGATCACAGCGGCAATGCTACTGCGTGTGTGGAAAATGCACTGCCGAATCGGGAACAACAATCTTGATATCAATGCTGCGTGGTATGCCATCAGGGATGTGCGATCCAGGATTGTTGGATGGCAGCGCTGTTCAAAGTGTCAGGCAATGTTTATT
>CAIQPV010000144.1 GCA_903873725.1 uncultured Nitrosomonadales bacterium | reverse complement strand
GCCTGTTTGCGTTCAGTGATGTCGGTTGAAATGCCGCACAGCGCATAAATCTTGCCATCTTCACCACGAAGTGGCAGTTTGGTGGAATGGAAAATGTGGGTCATTCCAGAAACCGGCAGGGTATTTGTTTCCTCTTCCCTGACTATTTCCCCCTTAATTAACGTCCTGTCATCATTGCGGCGAATATTGGCTACCGTGTTCTCATCGAAGAATTTCTCATCGCTGTTCCCGACGATGTCTTCCATTTTGGCATTCCATAACTCGCGCACATGACGATTCACATACAGATATCGCCCTTCAGTATCTTTCAGATAAATGTAAGCCTCGACGTTGTCGAGAATGGTGAGCAACTTTAACTCACTGTTACGCAGCGCTTCTTCAGTTTGCTTGCGTTCGGTTATATCTCGGGCCACTACTTGCGCACACGGAATTCCCTGGTATTCAATCCGACTCATCGTTATTTCAGCATCAAAGGAAACACCGTCAACTCGTAAACAACGACACTCGAATCGCTGAATCTGGTCGTTTAGCGTCGCGGCCAACCTTTCACTTGCAACTTCGGCGGATAGTCTTCCATCCGGTTGTCTTTCAGGAGAAATATCGGCATGAGACATACCAACAATTTCAACTTTTGATATGCCAATTAGCTTCGCACCGTTTTCGTTGCAATCAACAAAGACTCCCGTCTCATCCAGAAGAAATATACCGTCAGTAGATGTTTCAAAAAGTTGCCGGTATTTAGCCTCACTTTCTGCGAGAGCTCGTTCATCTCGTTTACGTTTGGTGATGTCGCGAGATGAGTTGAATAATACTGTTCTGCCATCCAGTACAAGCGGAAACGAATTAATTTCTACATCAATAATCGTTCCATCTTTACGTCGGTGACAGGTCTCGAATAATCGGCGATCATTAGTAGAAATTTGCTCTCTTATGTCCTTCATCAGTTTGGAATATGACATTGTGGCATCCCATTCTGACACATTCATTCCTATCAATTCCACGGGCGCATAGCCCAGCATAGAGCAGAATGAATCACTCACTTCGATTACGTTTCCATCGTAGTCAAGAATATGAATGCCATCACTTGAACCGCGTAATAAAACCCGGTTTTTCTCGCTCTCGTGTCGAATTGCTTTTTCGGAACATTTGCGCTCGGTAATGTCACGACTGATTGCATGTATATAAACCTTGCCATCAATTTCGCTTCCGCCGGTGCTAATCTCGACAGAAATTAACGCCCCGTCTTTTCGGCGGTGCAAGGTTTCAAATCTTGCCTTTTTCCCAATGAATGACCTAAGTCGATTTCGCAAGACTTCGGGGGATGCTTCAGCATTCCAATCAACGATATTGAGACCAAGTGCCTCCTCGCGGGTATAGCCAAGCATTTCACAGAAACTGTCATTCACGTCAATAATGTTTCCCTCGATATCCATGATATGGATTCCATCCATCGAGTTCTGCATCAATGCCTGATTACGCCGCAGCAGTGATTCGGCCTGTATTCTGGATGTGATGTCACGAATAACCACCAGTAGATGATCCGAGTCGTTGTAAATGATATGGCTCAGTTTAACTTCTGCATCAAAAACACTGCCGTCGACGCGTAGTGACTTGAAATCGAACTGTTGAGGTTCGCCCCCAAATGCTGCGATCATCATTTTACGGGCAACATCGGCTGATACTCTTCCGTCTGGTTGTATTTCCGGAAAAAGGGCATGAGGTAATTTACCAACAATCTCTTCTCTTGAAAGGCCGTGTAAACGAGCGCCACTCTCGTTGCAATCGACAATTATTCCAGTTTGAGCTTGAATAAATATGCCATCACTGGCAGCCTCGAAAAGACGTTGGTATTTGCTTTGATTTTTCTGCATTGCACTTTTGATTCCGCAAGATTATTTTATTTTTAAAACCTTTTGAAATTACTATATATTCCACACACTGATCGTTTTGATTCTATACCGAAAGTAATGCAATAAAAACCTATGAATTTTATCGGGTATTCGTGACCGGAATCTTAAGCAGAAGATTTGTGGGGTTCATAATCTGACCCACCGGATAATAATCATCGCGTAGGCCGAATGAATCATAAGTCTTCTGTTTCCAGGCCAACTTGCGGTAAACTACCAACATGAACATCCCAGACCTGATCGACGCTCTTGCCCTCAAGCATCCCCAACTGAAATATAACGATGTGGATGCCTGTGTCAGAACTATTCTGGCCGCTTTTTCCAAAACCCTGGGACAAGGCGACCGGGTAGAAATTCGTGGATTTGGCTCGTTTCATAATTCCCTTCGTCCTCCGCGTAAGGGAAGAAATCCAAAGACAGGGGAGCCGGTAGAGGTTCCTGCCAAGACTCGGCCTTCGTTCAAGGCAGGAAAGGAATTGAGGGAGAGAG
>CAIQPV010000143.1 GCA_903873725.1 uncultured Nitrosomonadales bacterium | reverse complement strand
CGCGGCGGCCTCGTGAGCTACGTCACCTCCGTTGAGATACGGATCAAGCCCGACGAGGCCAAGCGGGAAGAGGACATCTACCAGTTGTTGAAGTACCAGCGCACCAACCAGGACACCTGCTACACGCAGAAGCCCATCGTGGAGCTGGGGAAGCATGTCGAGACCGGCGCGGTGATTGCCGACGGCCCCGCCACCTACCAGGGCGAGCTGGCGCTGGGCAGGAACCTCCTGTGCGCCTTCATGCCGTGGAACGGCTACAACTATGAGGACTCGATTCTGATTTCCGAGCGCGTGGTGGCAGAAGATCGTTTCACCTCAATTCATATCGAAGAACTGACGGTGGTTGCGCGCGATACCAAGCTGGGCTCGGAAGAAATTACCCGTGATATTCCCAACTTGTCCGAAGCTCAGATGGCGCGTCTGGATGAGTGCGGTATTGTGCATATCGGTGCGGAAGTCAGCGTAGGCGATGTGCTGGTCGGCAAGGTTACCCCCAAGGGCGAAACCCAGTTGACACCGGAAGAGAAGCTGCTGCGCGCGATCTTCGGCGAGAAGGCATCCGATGTTAAGGATACCAGCCTGCGCGTTCAAGCCGGTATTTCCGGGACGGTGATCGACGTGCAGGTATTCACCCGCGAAGGGCTACAACGCGACAAACGTGCACAGCAAATTATTGACGACGAACTGAATCGTTACAAGAAAGATTTGGCCGACCAGATGCGTATCGTCGAATCCGACGTGTTCACCCGCCTGGAAAAACTGCTGTTGGGCAAGGTGGTTAATGGCGGACCAAAGAGACTGGCCAAGGGCACCAAGCTCGATAAGGATTACCTCACAAGTCTGGAACACCATCAATGGTTCGACATTCGCCTTAGCGATGAAGAAGCGGCGGCGCAACTTGAACAGGTGAAAGAGAGCCTGGCGCTGAAACGGGTGGAATTCGACGCGGCATTTGAACTGAAGAAGCGTAAGTTGACTCAGGGAGACGAACTGCAAGCCGGTGTGCAGAAAATGGTCAAGGTATATGTAGCAGTTAAACGCCGCCTGCAAGCCGGTGACAAGATGGCGGGTCGTCACGGTAACAAAGGCGTGGTATCTCGCATCGTACCGGTGGAAGACATGCCTTACATGGCGGACGGTACTCCGGTTGACGTGGTGCTGAATCCGCTGGGCGTGCCATCGCGTATGAACATCGGCCAAATACTTGAAGTGCATCTGGGTTGGGCGGCCAAGGGGTTGGGCAAGAAGATCGGCATGATGCTGGATTCCCAAGCCAAAATTTCCGAGGTGCGCAAGTTCCTGGAGAAGATATACAACACCAGCGGACAGACGGTGGATATTGCTGCGTTCAGTGATGATGAAACGATCGAGTTGTGCCGTAACCTGAAAAAAGGTGTGCCATTTGCAACGCCGGTATTCGACGGCGCGAACGAAATGGAAATCAAGCACATGCTGGAACTGGCGGACTTGCCGCGTACCGGGCAGATTACCTTGCATGATGGCCGCACCGGCGCTGCATTCGACCGTCCGGTTACGGTGGGTTACATGCATGTGCTGAAGTTGCACCATTTGGTGGACGACAAGATGCATGCGCGTTCGACCGGACCATACAGTCTGGTGACGCAGCAGCCTCTGGGCGGCAAGGCGCAATTCGGTGGACAGCGTTTTGGTGAAATGGAAGTGTGGGCACTGGAAGCATACGGAGCGGCTTACACCCTTCAGGAAATGCTGACGGTCAAATCCGACGATGTCAACGGGCGCACCAAAGTTTACGAGAGCATCGTCAAGGGTGACCACAAGATTGATGCCGGCATGCCGGAGTCATTCAATGTTTTGACCAAGGAAATACGCTCCTTGGGTATTGATATCGATCTGGAAAGGCATTAACAGGAATCAGGAATCGGGAATCAGGAATCAGAAAATACGTGCGGCGAGGCCGCACATTACATCTGATTCCTGATTCCTGATCCCCGAACACAAGGAGCTACACATGAAAGCATTACTGGATTTGTTCAGGCAGGTAACGCAAAAGGAAGAGTTCGACGCGAT
This sequence comes from uncultured Nitrosomonadales bacterium, assembly GCA_903873725.1. Classification (GTDB taxonomy): domain Bacteria; phylum Pseudomonadota; class Gammaproteobacteria; order Burkholderiales; family Gallionellaceae; genus CAIQPV01. Next base: position 1,393 of record CAIQPV010000143.1, on the reverse strand, counting down.
CAAGATCGGGTTAGCCTCGCCGGAGAAAATCCGTTCCTGGTCCTATGGCGAAGTGAAGAAGCCGGAAACCATTAACTATCGTACCTTTAAACCGGAGCGGGACGGTCTGTTCTGCGCCAAAATATTCGGCCCTACAAAAGACTACGAGTGCCTGTGCGGCAAGTACAAGCGCCTCAAACATCGCGGTGTGATCTGCGAGAAGTGCGGCGTGGAAGTGACGCTGTCCAAGGTGCGTCGCGAGCGCATGGGCCATATCGAGCTGGCTTCTCCGGTGGCGCATATCTGGTTCCTCAAATCGCTGCCGTCACGCCTGGGTATGGTGCTGGATATGACCTTGCGTGACATCGAGCGGGTACTTTATTTTGAAGCCTATGTAGTAACCGAACCGGGCATGACGCCGCTGAATCGCGGTCAATTGCTGTCCGAGGATGACTATCTCGCCAAGCTGGAAGAATTCGGCGATGAATTCTCTGCCGTGATGGGTGCGGAAGGTGTGCGAGCACTGTTGCGCGCACTGGATGTTCCCGCTGAAGTGGAGAAACTGCGCGCTGAACTGGAAGCGACCAGCTCTGAAACCAAAATCAAGAAATTTGCCAAGCGCCTGAAGATACTCGAAGCGTTCGTGTCTTCCGGCATCAAGCCGGAATGGATGGTGATGACCGTGCTGCCGGTATTGCCGCCGGAACTGCGTCCGCTGGTTCCGTTGGATGGCGGACGTTTTGCGACTTCCGACCTGAATGACCTGTATCGTCGCGTGATTAACCGTAACAACCGCTTGAAGCGTTTGCTGGAACTGAAAGCACCGGAAATCATCGTACGCAACGAAAAGCGTATGTTGCAGGAGTCGGTGGATTCACTGCTGGACAACGGCCGCCGCGGCAAGGCAATGACCGGCGCCAACAAGCGTCCGCTGAAATCTCTGGCGGACATGATCAAGGGCAAAGGCGGTCGTTTCCGTCAGAACTTGCTGGGAAAGCGCGTGGACTATTCCGGACGCTCGGTGATCGTGGTGGGGCCGCAATTGAAGTTGCACCAGTGCGGTTTGCCCAAGAAAATGGCGCTGGAGCTATTCAAACCGTTCATTTTCCACAAACTGGAAATACTTGGTCTGGCTACCACCATCAAGGCGGGCAAGCGCATGGTGGAAGCGGAAGAGCCGGTAGTGTGGGACATTCTGGAAGACGTGATTCGCGAACATCCGGTAATGCTGAACCGTGCGCCTACACTGCACCGTTTGGGTATCCAGGCATTCGAGCCGATCCTGATTGAAGGCAAGGCGATCCAGTTGCATCCGCTGGTGTGTACTGCATTCAACGCCGACTTCGACGGTGACCAGATGGCTGTGCATGTACCGTTGTCGCTGGAAGCGCAGATGGAAGCCCGCACTCTGATG
>CAIQPV010000142.1 GCA_903873725.1 uncultured Nitrosomonadales bacterium | reverse complement strand
GGCCTACCTGCCATTATTGTCAGGAGGCAGCATGGCATCATTGAACAGAGTCACCCTCATCGGCCATCTTGGAGCAGACCCCGAGGTTCGCTACACCCAAGAACGCGAAGCGATTGCTACGATCAGAATTGCTACGACGGAGACGCGCAAGAGCAAGTCAGGCGAACGCAAGGAATTCACCGAATGGCACCGTTTTCAACCGGTTGGCTGAAGTCGTCGGCGAGTACCTCAAGAAGGGTTCGCCTATCTACGTTGAAGGCCGTATTCAAACGCGTAAATGGCAGGATAAGGAAGGTCAAGATCGCTACGTGGTCGAGATCATCGCCAGCGAGATGCAGATGCTGGGTTCTCGCCCATCTGAAAAGGACACACCACAGCCTGGTAAACCCAAGCGCAATGTTAAAGCCGGTGCCAAGCCAGAACAGGCCACCGGCCCTGCATTCGAGGATGTGCCGGGCATTGAGCCGTTCTGAGAATTCCGTTTCATCTTTTCCCAACCGGGAGGTCACTCCCCATGGTTGGGAGCAGCCTCCCATTTTCATCAGGAGGTTTGTTTATGGAACGCGTCATTCTCGTCCTGGCCATGCTGGCAGGGCTTCATGTTGTGCTGTCATTTCTTCGCTTCGCAGTTGAAAGTTTGAAGAACGTTTTTATCCGGCCACAAGAACAAACGGCAACGCCCGATGCGGTCAATGTGGTTGAGACTGTCGAGGTTGTCGAAGCGCTCGAAGTGGTCGAGGACAAAACAATTGACTGGCGGCAATACGATGTACCTGCGTACATACGTCAACGTCGCAACAGGATCGAAGCTGATCTTGGCAAAAATGGTGATGCTTCCTTTGAAGTAATCGCCTGAAATTTTAACCCCGTGCGGGGGCATCGCCTCCGCATCAGGGGAGGGGTGCCCCCATTTTTTATGGAGGCATCTCATGGAACTCGTACTTCTTGCTTGCTGCATTTCAGGCTGGATCATCAGCCGCCCAATCGTTCGCGCGCTTGGTATCTGATATGCACTGCCTGTGGGGGACTTCCCCGCAGGTCATAGCGCTTTCAATCGAGAGCTCTTTGACCTGCGGGGATCACTCCAGGCCCGGAGTGATTTTCGCTGTGGCTGTTTAACCAACCTCAGGAGAAAATCATGAAATCCCATCCCTTTATCGTTCAATTCTTCGACCCGTTGCCGATGGCCTTTGCCTGCGATCTCTACCAGAGGCTCAAGGAAGGGCGCACCGACCCGGAAACCCGCGACATGATCCGCAAGGCTCTATCCATGTCAAAGCACCCCAGGAAAATTGAATGAATTCTGCCCCGGTATTCCGGGGCTTTCCCGAGTGCGTTCCTTGAGCGCATTCTGGAAAGAAGTATTTGATCGAGCGGTTATCCGCACGAACAAGTGGCGGTAACTGGCCGCTGGAAACAAACAGTATTTTTCAACCCAGCCGGGGACACAGTCTCCGCAAGGGGTAGGTGACTCTGGTTTTCTTACTGGAGGCATCATGCACTTAAGTCACCCAGGCATGCTTGTCATGCCGTCAAAGCGGTATCACGAAGACAAGGCAATCGGACACACGGGCATCGTCAAGATACTCAGAAGTCCGGCCCACCTTCGTGAATATCTTGATTATCCGCACCACCTGACGCCCGCGATGGCTTTTGGTAGTGCGGTTCATGCATTTATTTTAGAACCGGAACGCTTTTCTGAAGAAATCGCGGTGGCCGAGAAATTCGACCGCCGCACCAAGGAAGGCAAGGAAGCCGCTGCAAAGTTCGACGCTGAGAATCAGGGGAAAACGCTGATCACCTCGGAGGAGTTGGCTACGCTGACTTTGATGCGCGCGGCAGTTCACTCTCACAAGGGAGCAGCCAAGCTGCTCAGCCGTGGCGATGCCGAACTTACGGTGTTTTGGAACGATCCTGCAACCGGGATCTGTTGCAAATGTCGCCCGGACTGGTTCAACGGGGAAGTCATCACCGATCTCAAGTCCTGTGTCGATGCGAGTGCAGCTGGTTTCTCGCGGGCTGTGGCGACGTTGGGCTACGACGTGCAGGCAGCTTTCTACGTGGACGGTGTCAAGGCGGCAACGGGAATGGAGCTTCCATTCATTTTCATCGCTGCCGAAAAGGACGCACCGCATGCAGTTGCAGTCTACCGCGCCGACCCCGAAGTCATCGAAGTCGGTCGCAAGAAGTATCGGGCGGCACTTCAGCTTCTGAAGTGGTGTCAGGAATCGGGTAGTTGGCCGGCTTACCAGCCGGGTGGCGAGATCGAATTGATTTCGCTGCCACGTTGGGCAGCCAATGCCGAAGATTTCGAGTTGTACGCCACCTGATCGGCGGTTTCTTTAGTAGTTCATCAACCCCGGCGGGGATACCAGTCCCCGCTTCTGGGCCGTGGTGTCTCCGCCATTTTCTTTGGAGAAAACCATGTCTCAAACTTTGCGCAACATACAAAAATCCCGTGAGGGAAATACGGCCAACGTGGTGCCTTTCCCGGCCATGCTGGCGCAGTTCAAGGGGGAAATTGCCCGTGCGCTGCCCAAGCATCTGAATCCGGATCGCATGACGCGAACCGCGCTGACTGCCTTCAGGCTGAATCCGAAATTGTCTGAAACTGATCCGCGCAGTGTCTTTGCGGCTGTCATTCAGGCTTGTCAGTTGGGATTGGAAGTCGGCCTGATGGGCGAAGCTTACCTTGTCCCGTTTGGCAGTCAGTGCCAATTGATTCCCGGATATCAGGGACTCATGAAACTCGCCCGCAACAGCGGGTTTGTGCAGGACATCTATCCTCACGAAGTGCGGAACAACGACAAGTTCGACATCGTGCTTGGCCTGAATCGCACGCTGATGCATG
>CAIQPV010000141.1 GCA_903873725.1 uncultured Nitrosomonadales bacterium | reverse complement strand
TCAAGCAGAAGACGGCATACGAGATCGAGTAATGTGACTGGAGTTCAGACGTGTGCTCTTCCGATCTCTCGATCTTCTCGATTCTGCCGGTCTGGCCGTTTTCCAGCTCCAGGGTTTTGTCCTTCTTTGTTACGGCGATCCTGTCCCCCACAGCGAACTCCTTGCCTCTGATGACATTGAACAGTTCCTTGCCCTGCACATACGCGGGATCAAACCGGATCTCGCGACCGGATTCCGTTCGCGCGGTGACCCTGTTGGTGCGGCTGTCGGCGCTTATAATAATGGCGCGCTCCCCTTTCGCGACCTCCAGCGTTTTGTACTTGCTGGTGAACTCGACCACCTGCCCCGCTTCAAAAGTGGTCGCACGTTTCATTTCTTCCCGGGTGTTGTCGGTCTTCTCCAGCATATCCATGCGCTTGCCGTCCAAAAGCTCGCCGCGATCTTTCAATGCTTCGCGCACCGCGCTGTTGATCGCATTGCGGTCCGCATTGGTGGCCGTAATCACCAATGTCTTGTCGCGACCGCTTTGCTCCATGCCGCTATAGTCACGGGCCACCCGGACGATCACTTCCTTGTTGTCAGCTCGGGCTGCCTCACTGAGTTCTGCCCGGTTTGCGGCCTTATCCCGTGCCGTCGAGATTCCTGCTGCCGCATGCCTGTCGCGAACCGCGTCCTGCGCGGTGCTGGTTTCCCGGGTAGTCAGTCCTTTCATCGCCTCGCCGTGTTCGCCCCGGATAATCTTGCTGACCGCATCCCTGGCATGGTCGGTGGTTTGCCGGCGGATCGAGCTTTCCCCCAGCTCGGACATCGGCATATGGTTTTGCGCCAATTCGAAAGCCTTGCCGGCAGAAACCGCCTGATGCTGATCCGCATCCCCCAGGAACACGGCTCTGGCACCCTGCTGCTCGGCGGCGCGAATAATGCCGTTGAATTCTTTCTGGCCGCTCATGCTGGCTTCATCGGAGACATGGAGCAGTTTGCGGTTTTCACCATTGGCCTCTGCTGCCTGGGCTGTTAACGCGGTGAACGCCTCGCTGCGATTGGCGGATGTATCGAGAGCGGCCCTGACGTGAACGACTGCGGACTCCAGACGTTGCGCCTTCTCCCAGTCTTCGAAGTGGGTGAGCACCTGGTTGGCCGCCCACTTTCCCGGACTGCCGATCGCGGTTTCTTGCTGTTCCTCCGCATTAAGCCGGTCTTTCAGGTGCCCGGCCAGTTCTGTTACTGCGGTGCCACCGGACTTCATCACGCCCTTGTCGGTTTTCACATACTTGGTCTCGGTCAGCCCAAGGTGATTGAGGTTTTTTGAGTCGATGCGCCGGGTTTTCTCATAAAGACTTTTAGTCCAGGTGTTGCCGCTTTTGTCGGTAAAGTAAGCGCGTTTTTCGCTGTCGAATTCCAGTTTGACCTTGCCTTTATCCACGCCTTTGGACAGCTCCCGGAAATTCGGCCTGGTGCCGAAAATGCCGCTGTGTTTGTCGTGGGTGTCGAGGGCGCGCTGCGCGAGGTTCGCATCCCGGGCGATTTTATCGGCATCGATCAGGTGCTGCGCGGCGGTGCCAGAGCGGATACCGGATTCCGTCTGCATCTTGTCGGCCTGTGCGCCGCCGTTGGAAAATCCCCTGACCTCCCAGCCCTTCCCCTCTGCCGCTTCGCGCACCAGCTCAAGCATGGTGGTCTTGCCCGTACCGGCCAGCCCCTGCACTCCCTGAAAACGGTCATCGCCGGTCAGAATCATGCGGGCCGCGTCGCGCTGTTCGGTGGACAGCTCAAACCCTTTGCGCTGCTCGAAGGCCGACAGCGCCTCCCCATATTCCTTGCCGCTCATCACCGCGTCATGCATGCCATAGCCGGCTGCCAGGCGTTCGCCCATTTTCTGTTCCGACTCCACCGCCTCGCGCGTGGTGAACTTGCCGTCCGCGCGCTGAATCAGGCTGCCGTCCTGGGTGTGGGCGCTCACGGCTTCATACAGTCCCGCCGTGCCGGCGCTGCCCTGGCTGAAACGCGCGGTCTGTTTCCACAGCTCTTTCTCGCTGAACGCCTGCTCCCGCTCGGTGAGATGGTCTACAGCGGCTTGCAGCGCATCTCGGGCAAACTGCTGCTGCACTGACGGCGCATGCTGTACGGGCTGACTGCGCCCTGCCCGCTCCATTCCTGCTGCGGCCGCCTCGGCCTGCCAGCGGACCCGGTGCGCCTCGGCGTTTTCCGGAAGATTTTTATCATTTCGAGTGTCCAGCGCTGCGGTCTGGCGCGCCGCGTGGCTGGCCGTGTCCTTGTCCAGTCCGTGCCCGGCCAGCGCCTCTTTGATGGCTTCGCTGCGCTTGGAAAAGGTGTCGAGGGAGTCCCGCGCGTAGCCCGCAATCTCAAAGTTGCCCTTGTTGTCCCACTCCACCGCATAGCCTGTTTTTCCGAGGGAGTGGGCAAGCTCGTTTTTGTACACGGCGTCGGCGGTTGCGCGGTAATCCATCAGTTTTTCGTTGGACAGACTGTAGGCTTTGCCGTCATGGTAGGTGACATTGGCCACGATGACGTGGGTGTGCGTCTGCGGGTCGCCGGCCCGGCTGGTGGCGTGCTCGAAAGTCGCATAGGTCATGTTCCCGGTCTGCACGAACGCACCCCCGATGCGCGCCTGGGCGGCTTTGTCTTCCAGAAACGCCATCGCTTTCAACACCGCATCTTCATGCGCTGCGCGCACCTCATGATTGCCGTAAACCTCGGCTTCCACACTCACACTCTTGGGTGCGGCAAAGGTCAGATCCCAGCCGGCGCGGTGCTGCAATTCACCCCCGCGCACCACCCCAAGCTGTTTTTCTTCCCATTGTTGGTTGTCCCGGTTGAACTCGGTGACCCTGCCTTCTAGCTGGCCGGTGAGCTCGGCTCCCGTCACCTCCCTGCCCGCCAGTCCCTGCATTTCCGCACCCTGCCCGTGCCACTGCGAGGGCACTTCCTGTCCGGCGTAATATTCGGTCGCCGCCTGCTCGGTCATGTACTTGCTGGTACCGCCGGCGGATTTGATCACTGACATGGATATCATGATTCTTTACCTCAAGAAGTGTATGTCGAACCGCATTACCAGCCGTCGTTCACGCGTCGCGAAATGTCCACTTGGTTATCATTGGCCCCCTCCTCCTTTGCATGCGGCTCCCGCTCCGCCATTTCAACGATCTGCGGGGCTTCTTCAAGCAGTTTGACGAAGGCGGGTGCGGCCAGATCGAGTCCCTCGCGCTCGACGTAGGCCTCGGCATTGACCGGACGCGCCTTATACTTGAACGAGACTTTTGCGATGGGGTGTGCCCCGGCAATTTTGAGATAACCGGTCAGATCGGGCAGCACCATGATTTGCGTGGATGTCACCAGATGCCGCTCGGCTCGCCTGGCCCCGATGCTCGCACCCGCACGGCTGGATTCGACTCCGAACGACAGGGATTCGTTGACTTCCTCAACCTCTTCCTTGCCCAGCGTGTCGGCCATGCGGCAGGCCGATGTTTCCTCTTCGGTGCGCAAAACCAGTTTGTTTTGCAGATTGGCGATAAAGTTTTTGGTCATGTCCTCGCCATAAATATCGTCCAGCTGGCTTAGGTTCTGGATACCAACTGCCGACACGATGCCGTACTTGCGCGCCTCGGTGAACGCCATATCCAGTGCCTTCAACTTGGACAGGCTGGCCAGTTCGTCCAGAATAAACAGCAGCCGGATCTCGGTGGTGGGGGCTGCCGTCATGGCTTCGGCCAGCGCGAGCTCAACCCACGCGCTGATGAACGGCTTGGCGACGTGGTGCTGGGTGGCAGAGGACACCAGGAACAGGCACGCATCATCCTTCCGCCGGATGAACTCCCGTACCGAAAAGCTCGCGTGGGTCTTGTCGAAAAAGCTGAAGAAGCGCACGGCGGGCTGCGCGATCAGGGTCATGCGTATGGATTCGCTGCCCTTGGTATTGCCGGGATTAATGGTGCCGCAGCTCGGCGCATTGTGCAGCTTCAACAGGGCGGACAGCTCTTCCAGCGTGTACTGGGTGATAATGTCCTTGATGTCGGCCATGCTCCCCCCTTTATTGCGCACGATGATGATCAGATCCTCCAGCAGCATGCGCGCGGCGTTGTCCCAGATCGGGTCGCTGCTGTGCTTGTTGATCGGGACAAAGAAGGTCGACACCATGGCAGGATCAGTGATCTTTTTGAGATCGGAAAAGATCGACCAGTCGGCGCAGCGCGCATCGATCGGGCTCAGCAACACATCCTTGCCCGGACGAAAAAACTTCTGGGTAAATTCGCCGGTCTTGTCGTAGATAACCATTTTTTTACCCCAGCTGCGGGCATCTTCGATGATCTGGTCGATCACCTGGGTCTTGCCCGTGCCCATGCTGCCCACCGCCAGAATATTGCGCGGCAACAGATGTGCCGGTAGCGGCACCCCGGCTATTTTGATGGGCGAAGGATTGCTGATTTTTTTGGCAAGAGTAGCGGCATCGACCAGCACCTGCCCGCGCAGAAAATCATCCGACTGGGCGGCATGACCGTGACGGATGTAGAACACGATGAGTCCGATCACAGCCATGATTCCCAGACAACCCGCCAGCGTCAAATACCAGATGACCTGGTAAACCTCCCCTGCCCGCTCCGGCGTTTCCGTCACGTATTTGATGATGGCGGCACTCGTCGCACCGTCCACCAGGCGTCCGCCCTGAGTAAGATAGTCCAGATGATAGTTCGGCAGGTTCATAAAAACGCAGAGGCGGGCTTCCATGGTTTTGTAAAATACGTACCACGGGTACGGGCTCACATAAAAGTAAACCAGCAGCCAGCCGCTCGCCACAAATGTCACCACCCCTCCCAGCAACAGCCGCACAAAATTGGCGTACAGCAGTTGCAGGCGGTGGAACATCAAATCGCCCCCGGTCAGGAATTTGGTCAGTACACCTTTATCGGTCATGCTCATGTCACAGCCCCTCTGCAGAAAAGATTTCGGATACGTTTTTGAGTGCACTCGCCTCGGCCCTGTCCTGCCGCATCGGGTCCAGGGCCGTGGCGGTGGAAAGATAAACCAGTGCCTTATAGTTGCTCTTCTGCATCGCCATCAGCCTCGCTTCGATCCGTTCGAAACGCGCGGTCTGCGCATTGAACTGGTGCAAATGCTGGATCCCCAGCTTCAATAAAATCCCGATCGCCGCATTGCGGCTGATGCCGCTCACGCTGGCAAATGCTTCGGCGGCTTCGAAGGTCGATTCGGGCGCGCGGATGGAAAACTTTTTGTATATGTCCATGTTCAATTCCTCTTGATTTAAAATAAAATGCAGGCGGTTTTATGGCTGTGATGCACACCGTTTATTGTCATGCTGCTAAAGGCTTTTACTGTTTTTCATGGTCTTTGCGGGTGCACTGCCTCCAGTTTGCCGCGCTAACCGGGAACACCTGTCAAGCCCATATAACTACAGGGCATTACGCTGTTTTATCTCCTAACAGGAGATGCGTAATGTGTGCTTAATCTTAAAGGTCAGGGGTTGTTACCTGACCGGCCTGTAACGGATTGCCTTTGTTTCCTGCTTTTGGCAGTTGAGCTGGCTTTGTGAATTCGCTGCTTTTGAGGCTTGCCACAATCGTGGCAAAGGATTGATCGAGATGCTTTTCAAGAATGGCCGGGTCACATAAAAACAGCTCGGGATACTTGGTCAGTATCTTGATGGTGAGACGCTCGGTACGGGATTTGTTCTTTTCTGCAAGTTCTGCCTGTGCGATTTGTACCTGTATTGCTGCTGCCTGTTTCTGTAATGCTTCCAGTTTCTTACTCATGTCGGTTCCTTCAAGTGGCGTTATAAATCCTGCCCGGTGTGTCGGGCAGGCTGGTTTGGATGCAACGGGTTTAATCGAGGATGGCGTGCGCTTCCTCAGGCGATAATTTCGGCGCGAGGCCGTTTTCTGCATTAATCCGGCGGATGCCCGGATTGACACGGGTGGCGAGCAACTCTTCAATCCAGGGTTTGGAATCAAACTCCGGGTCTTCCTCTTTCTGATAGAAGGAAGTCAACGAAGATCCGACTGCTTTAACGAAAGTTTCTTGCTGCGCCCCCTTCAATGACTGGATCCTTGTTTCGATCGCTTCGATCGCGCGCTCTGAGTCAATACGTTCGCCTACCTTTTGGGTCAGGCCGATAAGGGCGGCAAAAGTTTTTGCGCACTCGTCCACCGCGCGAAGCTCCCGTTCGGCCACGTATTTCATCTGCATATCGTTCAGTTGTACTCCCAGCTGACGGGTCACCATCGACTTGCTGTCCATGCTTATAATCGCTACGTTCCCGGAGAGGCTGAGATACTCAAGGTGCTTCCCGGCAGCTTTCCGATTGTCGGCATCTCCCACCTCGGTTTGATAAGCGGACTGTGCCTCCTCCGCAGTCATTTGCAACGAGTTACGCTTGCTGCGGATTTCTTTCTGGGTCGGCAGTAAACCCACCGCCATGAAATTGGTCAGCCACTGGTCGAATTGCTGATCCCCGTTTGGAATTGCGGCACCGGCTGAACCCGTGGCAAGCGGGGATAACAGCAGGAAAGCGGCAAGTGTTATGTTGGGGAGACGGGTTTTCATGTTCTAGATTCCGGGTTAAAGGTGAGGGTTTTCAGGATCGTGGGTGGATTCAATGACTACTCTTTCGGCGCGGCATGGATGCTGTTGCCGCTCGAACGGTCAAGCGTGCTGCCGCTGTTCTGGTCTAAGCTTTTAGACTGGGTCAGGCCGGCAGAATTTCGGGCTTCCCGGTAACGTTCGGTGGATATTCCCCGGCGTTTTGAAGAACTGATCCGCTCGTCGGCGGATAATGATTCATCCACCGCCACGCTGTCAGCGCTGCTGGCGCTCACGGCAATTTTGTAGCTGTGACCGTTGATGCCGGCCTCGGATAATGTCTCGCGGTTTTCCACCGTGAATACATTTCCGAGGTAAGAAAATACCCCGCAGTGGAGTTCCGGCGCCTTGAATTCATCCTCGGTTTGCAGCTGCCGGGAACAGGTTTCCTGTGCCCACAGGGTGCGCGCACGCTGTCTCAATACCGGAAAGATTGACTCGTCACCATCCATCCCGGCGAACACCTGTCTGATCCGCTCGCCGACTTCGGCTTCCGTGCTGATTTGTTGTGCATTGGCCCGCTCCCCCGCTTCGGCAACCCAGTACGAAGCGGTCATGCGGCACTGCACGTAGCGGCTGACAAACAGGTTGTTGTGCCCGAACGACACCATCATGTTCATCGACAGCGCCATTGCTCTCGCGTTGTTCAATTGCTGCGCTTCATTCCTGCCGATGATCTTCATGCCATCGAGACTAAAATACATCACCGGGTAATCGGCCAGAGCGCGGGTCAGCGGTTTGCACAGCCCGAAATATTCACCGGCTTTACCCGTGGCGGTGCCGTCGCGCTCGTAACGCGCGGTAAATTCACGCAGCAATAGTCCGTTGATGTTGACGTCGACCGAGGCGCGCTTCTCGGCACCGGCCGTTTTGGAGATCTTTTTGCTTTTGGAGTGGCTGCGGGATTTTTCCAGAGCCTTTTCGCGGCTGGCCGAGACGGTGGCTTTGTTGCCGTGGCTTTTATCGGCGGATAAACTTTTGTCGCGCCTCAACGTGTCGCTCTGGCCATTTTCAACACTGCGGCCGCCGTCGCTGCTGACCGACGCATCTGCCCGGGCGAGGGATGGAAAAAGGGCGGCAAGAGTCAGCCAGAAAATCAGGATCCTGACCATGCCCTCAATCGAACCGTGCGGATTTGACGGACGAGGCGGCAACGTTTCCAAGGCGCACATCTTCGTCATGAAGGGTTTGCTTCATGCCCGCCCGCATGCCGTCGAACTCCTGATCAAGACCGTCGCGCCGGGCCCGGGCCCGGGTTACGTCGGCCTCCAGCTGCTTGATCCTGGCGTTACGTTTTTCGGCTGTGCCGGGGGGCGGTTTTTTCCAGGCGTCGGCAAATTCGTCGTCAAATTTCTGCTTGTCGAGTTCCTGCACGGCCTGCTGCAGATGCTGTTCCTGTTTGACCTCTTCTTTTCCGGCAAGCGAAAAGTACAGCACCAGTGCCGCCAGCGGGGTGGCAATCAGTAACCCGTGAAAAATTCCTTTGGTCATGTTATCGCGCCTTTGCATAAGGTGTGCCCGGCCGGGATCGGTACGGGCATAAAACCGGACAGCCGGATCGATGACCGGTCTGCCGTTACGATGCAAAAACTATGGACTGGTAAAAAACAAAACTGAAACTGACGGCTTGGCGTGCGCCGGACGCGCACAAGCCGCACCCTCCCAAGTGGACGAGTGGGGCAATCTTGCTATCAGCGAAATAGGGACTGGGGAGATTAAAAACACCCGACGCAAACGCAGGCTTGAACCTGCTTGAATTCCACGCCAAACTAAAAAACCGGATCCTTACAAAAAACTTTTGCACGGGTTTCGCGCCCCTGCAAATACTGTTGATGCAACCGCCCATAGCAGTGGCATACCTGACTATGACCAGGGGTTTTTCAGTTAGTTCGCATTCCGGGCCGGTAACAGGGTATTTATTTTTTTGAGGGTCTTCGGCGGCTGCGCCCTGTTTTATGCAGTTCGCCTGTGCTTTACACTTTCGCGTGCGAAAGTGCCGATTTTGCCCCAGGATTGGAGCTTGCTGTTAAGAGCGACAAGCGGCGCTCTCCAGGAACGCCGGGCGTAAGCCCGGCCAAATATTATTTATCCCGAAACTTAACCACCAATTCTGAACGGCCCGACTTATCTCTGGCTGAGTTCCCAATAACAAGGGCTTAACAACTTTTCAATGCGATTTTATGAATGAAGGGCGCGTAGCGCCGCATCCGGTTCTTTTTCCACTATCGTCAGTAGCGCAGCCGCAGCTCCGGTTGGGCTACGTCGGTGCTGTTCCCAATTTCTCAGCGTAGCGACCTTAACCCCGATCAGCTGCGCAAATTCACTCTGACTCAATCCAACTTTTGCGCGAATGGATTTGGCATCTGGTGCACTTATCTCTGTCACTCGGCCAGGTGCAAGTTCGCCACGACGAATAGCACCCGCTTCTTTCAGACTTTGCTTGAGGTCTTCAAAAAGTGTCTTATCCATGGTTTATAGTTCCTTCACAAGTTTGCGTAATAGGGCTGTTTCTTTGTCGGTCAGATTATCTTTGGCACTTTTTGGGTAAGCCACAAGCATTAACAGCTGATCATCGTCGGTAATCCAGTAATAAATCACTCGTATCCCGCCACTTTTACCTGTGCCAGCGCGCTTCCAGCGGAATTTGCGGATTCCGCCACCATCTTTTACCAGATCACCCGCATCTGGACGTTTGACCAACTCCTCTTGCAGCTTCGAGTATTCGTCATCGTCCAACAGCGCCGTAATCAAGCGCGTAAATGTCGGGGTTTCAATGAAAATCATAAATTAACTATACGCCATTGGCGCACCATGTCAAGATTTGAGCCTGACTGTTTACCTGGCTGACGCGTAGCTTGTCGTGTATGCGAACAGCGTAAAGGTAACACCGGTACTGCTTGTAGGAGCGCCACCGGGCGCTTTCAAGGAACGCCGGGCGTAAGCCCGGCCAACATTTATCCCGAAGCTCATCCGCCTATTCTGAACGGCCCGACCATGGCACCCGGTGCAGCCTTTGCCGCAAGGCTCCGGATCAGATGATTTTGCTTTGCCAGCGGCACCCCTTGAGTTGTCCACCAATCGCGCAAAGTGACCTCGGGCGCAAACTCTTCAGCCTGTACGCTAAAAAATGCAGCCACTTCTGTACTCAGCCACTCCTGCGCCTGAGCCTTTGGCGGTTCCTCACCGTGCAACAGGATGTAGTCACCGAACCACCTGCCGAAAGGCTGGCTGACTTCATAATCGAACACGCCGGGATAATTCCCGTCGTTGGACAAGGCAGCGGCCTGACAAAGATTGACGGTGAAAGGAGCGTAGGAAACCAGTGCATCCACCAGTTCAAGGTGACCTTGATCCCAGATTTCCAGCAAGTTTTTTGAATGAGTTTCAACCTCGCGCAAACCCTCAATGAAAAATCCGGCGGTTAATAATTGTGCTCTCAACATGGCTGGGCCTCTTTAGTGGTGATGGGTTTAATGGTGTTCCGTCTGGAATTCAGCCAGCGCGGCCCTGCTTTGTTTCTGACTCGCTGGAGAAAACAACCGTCCTCCCCTGCCCTGTTATAGTTCCCGGTTTCCCAAGCCCTGCGCAATTCGCTTCTCCAAGTCCGCCCATGAACATTGGCAAAGCGTTGCAATGCCTCCATTTCTTCGTTATCGGGGATTAAAGTGAACGTATTGATAGAGGCCATTTTTATTTCTCCTAAGTTTGAATCATGGGTCGGTTGTGGATCCATAACAGGGGCTGACCGTCTCCCCTGTTACGGTTGGTTGAGTTAAATAATTCCGCGCTCTGCAAAGCTCAAAGTCTTGTTTCCTGCAATGATCAAATGATCGAGTACGCGCACATCGACCAGCGCCAAGGCCTGTTTTAAGGCATCGGTCAGCATCCGGTCTGACTGGCTGGGTTCGGCTATGCCGCTGGGGTGGTTATGCGCGATGATCAGAGCGGCAGAATTATGTTTAAGGGCCGCCTTAACCACTTCGCGCGGATAAACGCTGGTCTGGGTCAAAGTGCCTTGGAAAAGCACTTCGGCAGCAATAACCTGATGTTGCGCATCCAAATAAATCGCCACAAAACTTTCGAACTCCTGTCCTGCAAAGTGGAGGGTTAAAAAGTCCTTCACGGCTTGGGGACTGTTCAGAGAATCGCCCTGCCGCATTTCTTCTGCCAGCCAGCGGGTGAGCAATTCGCGGGCAACCTGACACATTTCCGGTGCGGTCTCCTTGGCTGCAAACACATAGGCCAGACTGCCGCCTGCGCTATAAACCTTGTCTGCTTCACACACTCCGATGAGTTTCCCCAGCAACTCCTTATCTGAAAACCTGCCCATGCCATAGTGTTTCTGTTCCACCATTACCGGGACGTTAGAACTCCGGGTGTGGGCAGCGCCCACGGTGTTGTTTGTCGGGTTGTAAGAATTGTTTTGCGTATTCATAGTTGTCTCCTGTCAGTTAAGTGCTTCACCAGTCCGTCGTCGCTCGCAAAACTTTTGACGTGCCCCTGGGCCGCTCGCGGCTCAAGG
>CAIQPV010000140.1 GCA_903873725.1 uncultured Nitrosomonadales bacterium | reverse complement strand
TGCGCCGTAACCCAACAAACCCAATAATTACCATTAAAGAAGGTCGCCAGCTTGATCATGTTGGGTTACGGCATAAAACCGCCTAACCCAACCTACAAAACTCAACAAGTTATGTGCGAATGAATTCGCACCTACAAAAACGGCATAATCCGTTATACGGCTATTCTTCAACGCGGCTTCGTGGTTCAAATGCCGATTTCAAGTCTCACAGGAAGTCAATAATGAAGTTTGCTCCCGCCTTGCAGAATATATGTGCATGCACATTTCCCCGTTTGGAAATCCACGCAAATTTGCGAATACTCCGTTGGTTCGGCATGGTGGTGCTTGCAGCACAACTGGCAGCTTGCAATACGCTGCCGAAAAAGCCGGAAGATGTCGCTCAACCCAAGCCGCCCGACACGCGTGCCGATACACAGCAACAGCCCGAACCGCCCAGACACAAGGCTATCCATGTGGCGCTGGTACTGGGCGGCGGCGGTTCACGCGGCTTTGCCCATGTCGGGGTGATCAAGGCGCTTGAAGCGCAGGGTATCGTGCCGGATATCATTGTCGGCACCAGTGTCGGCTCTGCTGTCGGCGCGCTGTATGCGTCCGGCCTGAACGGATTCCAATTGCAGGAAATTTCCATTCCGATGAGAGAAGGATCGGTTATTGACTGGTCCTGGCCCAACCGGGGCATTTTCACGGGCAAGACACTTGAGGACTTTATCAACCGCACGGTCAATCAAAAACCGCTTGAAAAACTTCAGCGGACCTTTGCTGTGGTTGCAACGGATTTGAAAACCGGGGAAGAAATCATCTTCCGTACCGGCAACACCGGATTGGCCGTGCGTGCGTCCTGTGCCGTGCCCGGATTGTTTCAGCCGGCTGTGATCAATGGGCACAGTTACGTGGATGGCGGTCTGGTCAAACCGGTGCCGGTCAGCGAGGCACGGTCGCTTGGTGCCGATTTCGTGATTGCGGTGGACATATCAAACAAGCCGGAAAATAACCCGACTGAATCCACCAGTGAAGTATTGATGCAAACTTTCGATATCATGAGCCAGACCATCAACCGGTATGAGTTGCCAAAGGCGGACGTGGTAATCCGCCCGGTTACGAAAGGTGTTGATCAGAGCAGCCTGGACGACCGCCACACCGCCATCCTGGAAGGAGAAAAAGCTGCGGCTGCGGCGATGCCGGAAATTAAAGCCAAACTGCAAAAGCTGGGCGAGGGGCGCTGAAACAGGCTGAATATGGTTCATCTGACATTTGCGTGGGTTAAACACATTTTGTCCATTAGGGCGGAGACTCGTCATTCCCGCGTAGCGCGGCAACACCAGGATTTTGCCCGCTTCGCGAGTGTTTGTCTTGCTGGATTCCCGCCTGCGCGGGAATGACGGTGCTAATTAGGTTATCGCGGTTAAAAATATGCTATCGCCGTGTCCTGTTTCAGTTACCCATAGAAAAACCGGGTCATTTTTTTTTACAACAGCCGTCCCGGAAGGATGGTTTTTTTTTAAGAACTGTAGGATAATTTTGCAAGATCCGCGATTTTATACTGACGCGGCACAGAAATTATCAGGGCGACTTTCAAGATCGCCTGAAACCATAAAGTTTCATTGAGCAGTTTCCGGGGAGAATTTGTTTGCTGATTGCACGCAAGGTACTGTTGCCTTGATCTCAATATTTGTCAGACGGGAGAATTTCAAAATGGATATTAAACGTTATCTTCGCAAATTAGCGGAGCTCGGTATTGTCTTGACGGCTGTCACCACCCTGATTGTAGCCGGTTGCGGGTGGGTGGACGGGACGGCTAATGTTGCCGCCGGTGGTGGAACCGGAGCCGGTGGAACGATTGCAGGTGTTGCGGTATTGGGCCATGTGCATGGCGGGACTGCAACCGCATATGCTGCTAATCCCGATGGATCTCACGGGGGTACTCCTCTTGGTTCTGGCCCAACAGATTCAAACGGCAAATTCAGCTTCTCGCTCAGCTCAACTCCTGCCGGCCCTTTGGTAATCGAAATTACCGGCGGAAGCTACGCCAGTGAATTTGACGGTTCTTCGGTTCCGGTCACCAAACCGTTTGCAGCATTGTTGCCGAGCGCAACTGGGGTATCCAGCGTTGCCGTCACTCCTTTGTCCGATATGGCCTACGCGTTTGCCAGAGCGCATGCAGCAGCTTCGGGTATCGGCGACGCAATTACCGCAGGCAATACTTTTATCAGCACAACATTTCACTTGGGAGGACCACCAACCGGGATTGTTCCTGATTTCTCCTCCACCGCATTAACTGGCGGCACCGGCGGTGCTGCAACCGATGGTGGCAGGATTGCCCTGGCTATAGCCGCACTTGATGCGGAAGCAACCAAGTTGACAAGCGGCGTGCCGGGGCTATCGCGCTCTGACGCTTATTCCGCCTTCAGCGCTGATATGTCTTTGGGTACTCCCGGTGCGTCGGCGGTTTCCATTACTTCCTTGGGTGGCGCCAGTTCCCCTCTGCCGGTGACCACTCTCGGTAATGACCTTGCCAAGGCTTTGGTTTCTGTCAGCCCAACTGTATTTGGCGAAACCGCCACGGCCTCGGCGGTGGCGGCAGTGACTGCGACAGCAACGGATATTGGCGCTTCGGTAACTGCCATCATACCGAAATCTGTGCTCAGTGCCACGGGTGTTTCCTCATCCAGTTCCGGCGCGATGAGCTATACCTCGATCTCGGGCCATCAATATCTATTCATTGCTGCACGAGATAAAGGCGTGCGCAAGGTCGATATAACCGATCCGGCCAGCGCGGTGGAAGTAACCACCACATCAACTCCACCCTGGAATGGTGCGGCGTTGTCATTAGACAGCGGCTTCAACAGTCAAGCCATAGGGGGGGCGATGGTGGTGTCCGGCTCAACTGGGGTGCAGGTACTGGCCTTCGCCTATGGCGCGAGACATATCGCCTTGCTTGATCCGGTTTCGGGAAATGTCAACTACGAAGGTGATTTACCACTTATTCACCATACCTCCACCATGAGTTTCAGCGGTGGCAGTGCTTATATAGCTGGAGCGATTCCCGATCCAGGAAAAGGCGCATGGCTGGCTACAACAGATGGTTATATTTATCTTGACATCAATGCTACACTGGCAGCAGGCACGGGTGCCGCTCCTGTTATCACTGAACCCCTGACTATTACCGGGGCGACTTACAGCGGGCAAACTGTTGCTGAGAATCTCGGCGGCTGGATTGCGAATAATCTGCTGTTCACACCCAGTTACGCCGGCGTAAGTATTCAGATAACTCCACCTGGGCAGACGGGCGGGTTAGCTAAAGGTACATATAACCTTGATCCAAGCTATGTTACAGGTTCCGCATATATTCTTAACGGTAACATGGACGGAGGTTCAGTAGATACCGGCTTGGGAGTGGGTATCCTCACTTATGAGGACGACTGCAATGTCAGCTTCATTAATCTCAACGGCATTGCTGCCAGTGCAGTGCCATCCAGCACAACAGCAGGCACCTTTTTACCCCCTGCGAATAACGGTTACGCGAATAATTGTGTTTCCGGGACGTTCAGCGGGACTGCGGTGGACTCAAAAACTCACCAAGTACTCGGCATGGCGGGTTATAGCACCTCCATTTTTGTCGGGCAATTGCAAGACCCCGCCAGTGTTGCCCCAGGAGCCTGGGTCGGTATGTCTGATTGGGTATCGTTCAATCTGAATACTTATATCTCCTCCTATTCATATGCAACAGATCCCCACGCCAACGCTACCGTCTTCAACACCAAGACTGGCAAGACTTATGGCTATGTGCTGGATGGTGCGACTTCACCAGCCGGAGTCGTGCAGATTGACATGAGCGGGGTAATGGCATTAGAAAACGGAACATCACATAATCTGACATCCAGTCCGACGACGTCTGGTGCCGTTTTAGAGATACCTCTCGGGCCTTAGATACCAAGGACTTCCCTGTGTTCTTTGCCGCCCGCCTCGCGCGGGCGGTTTTCTGTTCAACCCAGCAACACAGCCAACGGCATATCCACCCGTGTGATATTTTGCTCTTTCAGGAAGCGCGCCTCGTTCCTGGTCAGCTCGCCTTCAATGAGCGCCCAGTGCCGGGAGGATGAGCGTTTCATGATCTGGCGCGCGAAGATACGATCCAGTTGATAGCCGAAGCGGCAGCCGAGGAACAGGAAATTCTTGCCGGTTCTGCGCTGTTGCACAATTTCCGGAAGCGGAGTCTGAATGTCAATCTCGGTCAGTATCTCGACGTAGTCCGAGTCCGATACGATGTAGTTGTTGGCCGGATTGGAGGAGCCAAGAGGACGGTACAGCAGCGTCTGCCATTGGGCTGCAACTGCGGCATCCGCCAACTCGCCTTGGGCCGTGTAATAGCGCACCCATTCACCTTGATGTTCGGCCCGGCTTACGCCTTGCACTTGCCCCCAGTCCGGATGCTGCGCCAGTGCCTGCTGCATGGCATCATCGTACCAGGCATCCACCACCAATGGCAGTTTGTGGAACGAGGCGATAAATTGGTGAAGTTCGCAGGGGGTGGATTTGCCTTCAAAGGCTGTTTTCATTAATCCGACCAAGGTTTTCCGGTGTTTGAAATTCTCGATGTATTGCGCTGCCGCAGTCAGGTTTTTACGAATCTTGTGCGGGACGGTGGTGCGCTCGGTGAGTTTGGTAACCAGCTCAAGGTGGTTGGCGGGATGGACGGGAGGCGTGGCAGCAGTGGCCCAGATGCCGGGACCGAGGTAGGGAACTACCGTTCCGGATTCCAGTCCCGCAAGGATTTCGGTGATTGTGCTGTCGTTCGGCATGGCGGTTTCCTTATGGATAAATTTTTTGTTCTGTTCCTTCCCCTTCATTGGGGAAAGGTCAGGATGGGGCAGAGCAGTTTCAGGTTGTTTTTCACCGACAAAATATCGTTCCCACGCAGAGCATGGGAACGATCAAATAATGTTCATTAAGAGAAATTCCGTTCGCCCTGAGCTTGTCGAAGGGCTCAGGTTGCGAAGCTGGTGGTTCGACAAGCTCACCACGAACGGTTAAATAAACAGTATTTGGATCATTCCACTTCGGCCACGATCACGCCATCCGCGTCCTCCAGCCGGTCGGTCAGGTGGATGCACGCTTCACTGCGATCCAGCAGGTAGAGCTGGTATTTGTTGCTGGTACGGTAGGGCGGAGCATCCATGTCTTGCGCGCTGCAACGAACGAAGGTGATGTATGGGAACAGTTTGCGCAAACCGGGCACCAAGGGGTTGCCCGTGTCCTGCAAAGACCTTATGGAGGCTTCGATGGAGACGATCT
>CAIQPV010000139.1 GCA_903873725.1 uncultured Nitrosomonadales bacterium | reverse complement strand
CTCTTTCGTCGCTTGTTCCGAGGACGCACTGATGCATACCCAATTCGATGGGAAAGCCAATCAACCGGCAAATCCGGTTACACGCCTGCCTGCGCCAACGAATGGCTTGCCGGTGTTTGCCAAAAGCCGCGTATCAAGTGCGCTGACTGCAACAATCGCCTGCTCATCCCACTGTCGGATGAGATTATCTACGCTCACCTCGCTGGAAAGCGCACAATCGGTGTGTATCCACTTCTAACCAACGATACTTGCCACTTTCTCGCCGTCGATTTCGACGAGGCAGAATGGAAAGAGGATGCACTGGCCTTTGTCCAGTCGTGTCACGAATTAGGCGTGTCGGTTGCACTCGAAATTTCTCGCTCTGGAAACGGTGCGCACGCATGGATTTTCTTTTCTGGCAGCGTGTCGGCCCGTGATGCCCGGCGGCTAGGCACCGCTATCATCAGCCATACCTGCGCTAGAACCCGACAACTCAAGCTCGAATCCTATGACAGGCTTTTCCCTAATCAGGACTCAATGCCCAAGGGCGGCTTCGGCAACCTGATTGCTTTGCCCTTGCAGAAGAAACCACGCGAGAACGGTTGCAGTGTGTTTGTGGATGCAGCCTTGCGCCCTTATCCAGATCAGTGGGCCTTCCTGGACTCTATCCAGCCGATGCTTGCGCATGACATCGAGCCTACCATCTTGCGCGCTACCGGTGGCGTGCATCCGCTGGACGTGACCTTCATTGATGATGAAGATCTCAAGGAACCGTGGAAGCGATCCGCACCTGCGACCAAAAAGCTGGCAGGCGCCATGCCAAAATCCCTCACGCTAACATTGGCCAACCTTATTTACTTCGAGAAAGAGCAACTGCCGCAAGCGTTGGCCAACCGCCTGATCAGACTCGCCGCGTTTCAGAATCCAGAATTCTACAAGGCGCAGGCAATGCGAATGTCAGTCTGGGACAAACCGCGCGTGATTGGCTGCGCAGAAAACTACCCGAATCACATCGCGCTTCCACGCGGCTGCCTGGATGCTGCACAGGATTTGCTGCGAGATAACGGAATCCGCTGCGATCTGTGTGATGAAAGATACGGAGGTGAAGCCATCGACGTTGCATTTGCGGGAACACTGCGACTTGATCAGGAGGCAGCCGTAGCCGCGATGTTGCACTACGATGTCGGCGTGCTGTGTGCACCTACTGCCTTCGGCAAAACGGTGACCGCTGCCGCGATGATTGCCGAGCGTGGTATCAACACCCTTGTGCTGGTGCATCGCACAGAACTACTCAAGCAATGGCAGGAGCGATTGCAATCGTTTCTCAGTGTCGGTAAAGGAATTGTAGGAACCATCGGGGGCGGCAAGGCCAAGCCGACCGGCAAGATCGACATCGCGGTGATGCAATCTGTGTCGCGTCAGGGGGAGGTCAATCCGCTGGTCGAAAACTATGGGCACGTCATTGTCGATGAATGCCATCACGTCGGGGCAGTATCGTTCGATGCAATCCTGAAACGGGTCAAGGCGAAATACGTGCTCGGTCTGACCGCTACCCCGATCCGCCGCGATGGTCAGCAGCCGATCATATTCATGCAGTGTGGGCCAATTCGTTATACGGCGGCCAAGCCAGCCAGTGCGCCGCACGATTTGGAAGTTATTCCGCAACTACTGCACAAACGAATTGATCTACCGCAAGGCGCTGGAATTCAGGATGTATTCCGTCACATTGCCAACGACACTGACCGTACTGAGGCAATTGTTTCTCAAATCGTGAACTCGTTCAACCAAGGCCGGAAGGTGCTGGTGCTGACCGAGCGCACCGAACATCTGGATGCCATTCAAGCCGTATTGGACGGAAAGATATCTTCGCTTTTCGTACTGCATGGCCGGATGTCAAAAAAACTGCGCACCACGTTTATCACCGAACTCAACACGCTGCCGCCAGTTGAACCTCGTGTCTTGCTCGCCACCGGAAAATTAGTTGGCGAGGGTTTTGACCACTCCCCACTCGACACCTTGGTGCTAGCAATGCCGATTTCATGGACGGGGACGCTGCAGCAGTATGTAGGGCGTTTGCACCGCGAACACGCGACTAAAACCGATGTGCGGGTGATTGACTTTGTAGATACAGGTCACCCCGCGCTGCTTCGAATGTGGGACAAACGTCAACGCGGATATCGGGCGATGGGATACAAAATGAAGGAATAATCCGTTAACATTCCTGTGTCTTGGGCAATCCGTTATCGAGCGAAAAACCATAGCAGACCGGCTGGGATACCAAGTAACAGTCGGTGAAGAAAAAAGTCAGTGTCTCATGTTGGCTGAACTAGAGACGTTAGCGAGTAAAATGTCAATTGGTCGGTAGTCGGCCAGTGCGTCAGCGCGACTGGCAGGTTTTTTCCATCGAGATCGCAGGGCTCTATAACCGGTTTGTGCCATCTGCTGCCGGTCGAGGTGTAGAATAGACTGTAGTAAAGCCGACGCTCGTGACCGGCAACACCCGGCCCAGAGTGTGTAAAAACGCAGCGAAAAACTGAGCGCAAAAAAATCGACCTTCATAGAAGCCCTACAATCGATTATTTTGAGATGATTGATGGTTTATCACCCCTGGAAATTGGG
>CAIQPV010000138.1 GCA_903873725.1 uncultured Nitrosomonadales bacterium | reverse complement strand
CAAGGGGCATCAGGGGGCGTGATGATGAGGGGTTGGCGTTTCCATCAATGGAAAGTCTTGGCCGTATTGGGCTTGATGGGACTGGCTTTGTTCGATGCCCAAGCCCAGCAAATTCCTGCCGCGCCACGGCAGACGCTGACCGTGGCAGCCTATCCCGCAGTCGACGAGATCGTTAAATCCGCGCTTCCCCTGTGGAAGCGTTTGCATCCTGATGTTGAGGTCAAGGTTGTCAGCCGCCAGCTCACCGATCACCACACGGCGATGACCACCGCGCTTTCGACTTCGTTCTATTTGCCCGACGTAATGGCGCTTGAGGTCGGCTATGTGGGCCGGTTTGCCCAGGGCGGCGGGCTGGAGGATTTGTCGCTTGAACCCTATAACATCAAACGATTTCAGTCGCGCTACGTGCCTTATGCCTTTCAGCAGGCCACCAGCCGCACGGGAGCAGTGGTGGCTGCGCCCAGTGACATCGGCCCCGGCACGTTGCTGTACCGGGTCGATTTGCTTGCCAAGGCCGGTGTCAGCGAGGCCGAGTTGACAGAGTCCTGGGACAGCTACATGGCTGCGGGAGTAAAGATCAAGGCCGCTACCGGTGCATACCTGATGGCCCATGCCACCGACATGAAAGACATCGTGATCCGCACCGGCATCAAGCCCGGAGAGGGGCTTTACTTCGACAGCCATTCGAATGTGCTGGTGAACTCTCCGCGCTTTGTGCGTGCATTTGATTTGGCGCGCAAGGTGCGCCGGCAGAAACTTGATGCCAAAGTTGTTATCTGGTCGAATGAATGGTCGGAGGGGCTGAAGCGCGGCAACATTGCCACACTGATGAGTGGTGCCTGGCTTTCAGGTCATATGAGCAACTGGCTTGCTCCCGGCACCAAGGGTTTGTGGCGCGCCGCACAATTACCGGAACATTCCTATGCTGCTTTTGGCGGCACTTTCTTCGCCATCCCCAAGGGTGCCCCATCGGCGCACAAACAGTTAGCGTGGGAATTCATCCAACTGATGACACTTAACCGCGAAGTGCAGCTCGGCGGTTTCAAGTCGCAGGACGCATTCCCGGCGCTGATCGAAACCTACGACGATCCTTTCTTCGAGCTTCCCATCGAGTTTCTGGGCGGACAGAAAGCGCGCGTGATTTGGCGTGAAGCAGCCAGCCACATTACCGCGATTGACGTACACAAGCAGGATTCGTTTGCCTACGAGGTGATCAATACCGAACTCGACAAGGTGCTGGATCGTGGCAAGGACATCCCCACTGCCCTGGCCGATGCCCAGCGTTTGCTGCAGCAGAGAGCTTTCCGCTGAGATGAAAATGAACGTGTTAAATTTCCATAAAAATCCCAATGAAACAAATATTTATTTGGTTTCGTCGTTCCCGCGCAGCGTGTGTTGTTGGAGCTTTAGCTCCTTACAACCACGGCGTACTCCTTGCGGGTGCAGGCGGGAACCCAGTAGATTAAAGCACTGGATCCCCGCCTTCGCGGGGATGACGAATAAATCAGATGAGGTCGGACGCTCATGAAGCTCCCTGCCTTACTGCGAATTTCACCCGAAAAGGCACCTTATTTGTTCCTCAGTCCTTTCGTATTGTTGTTTTTGATTTTCGGTGTCTTCCCGCTTTTATTTTCGCTCTACCTTGCCTTCCAGACCTGGGAGCCAACCAGCGGTTTAAGCGCGATGAAGTTTGTCGGCCTGGATAATTTTGCTTTCGCACTGCGCGACGACTGGTTCTGGAAGTCACTCAAAAATACCGGCTGGCTCGCCCTTGCTTCAGGTGTGCCGCAACATCTGGTCGCCATCCCGCTGGCGTACTTTATTCATTCGTCGTTTGACCGCTTGCGCAACGGCGTCGTCGGGGCGTACTTCATGCCGTATATCACTTCGACGGTGGCGATTGCGATTCTTTTCAGCTCCTTGTTTTCCACCGATTACGGCATTATCAACGTCGGGCTCCAGGCGATGAGCCATGTGCCCGTGCTGGGCTGGTTTGTGCCGCAGAATCCGGTGGATTGGCTCAATGATCCGGATAACATCAAGCCGGCCATTGCGATGATTGTGTTCTGGCGCTATGTCGGTTTCAACGTGGTTCTCTATCTGGCCGCTTTGCAAACGATCCCCAAAGACATTTACGAAGCCGCCACCATGGATGGTGCGGGGCGTCTGCAACAGTTCTGGTTCATTACCCTGCCGAGCTTGAAGCCGATGATTTTCTTCGGGGTAACGCTTTCCGTCATTGGCGGTCTGCAATTGTTCGAGGAGCCGTTCATTCTGACCGGCGGGAGCGGAGAT
>CAIQPV010000137.1 GCA_903873725.1 uncultured Nitrosomonadales bacterium | reverse complement strand
GTCAGCGTATCCACGGTGTCGAACAGCGGCTCCTTGTCTTCCTGATTATCCTTGTTGTAAGCCAGCGGCTGGCCTTTCATCAGCGTAAGCAATGCGACCAGATGCCCGTTGACGCGTCCGGTTTTGCCTCGCACCAGCTCCGGCACGTCGGGATTTTTTTTCTGCGGCATAATGGATGATCCGGTACAGAAGCGGTCTGCGATGTCGATGAAGCCGAAGCGCGGGCTCATCCACAAAATCAGCTCTTCCGACAGGCGCGATAAATGCGTCATGATCAGCGCGGCGGCGGCGGTGAATTCGATGGCGAAATCGCGGTCGGATACAGCATCCAGCGAGTTCTGGCACACGCCGTCAAATTCCAGCAAATCGGCGACGTACTCGCGCTTGATCGGGTAGCTGGTGCCCGCCAGTGCGGCAGCGCCCAGCGGCAGCCGGTTGACGCGTTTCCGACAGTCAACCAGACGCTCAGCATCGCGCTTGAGCATCTCGAAATAGGCCATCAGGTGATGCGCGAAGCTTACCGGCTGCGCCACCTGCAGATGGGTAAAACCCGGCATGATGGTGTGGGTATGATGCGCGGACAGATCAACGATAGCGGTTTGAAGCGCATGGATAAGCCCGCGCAGCTCGTCTATGGCGTGGCGCAAATACAGGCGCACATCGGTCGCCACCTGGTCGTTGCGGGAACGCCCGGTGTGCAAGCGCTTACCCGCATCGCCTACCAATGCGGTGAGCCGCCTTTCGATATTGAGGTGCACATCCTCCAGGTCGAGCGACCACTCGAAATCTCCGCAGATGATCTCGTTCTCGATCTGCCCCAGCCCGCGGTTGATGTCTTTCAAATCCTGCGTGCTGATGATATTGCAAGATGCCAGCATCTGCGCGTGGGCCCGCGAGCCTTGAATATCGAACAGCGCAAGCCGGTTGTCGAACTCCACCGAAGCGGTGTAGCGCTTCACCAGTTCAGCCACCGGCTCGTTAAAACGGCCGGACCATGCTTGTTTGTCTTGCATCATTATCGTCTCTTGTCCAGAATAAGCGGCATAAACAGGATATTTGCCATGCCGAAAGTGCAAAGTATAAATCAAAACCTCCAGCCCGATACGTTGCCGAATTTCCGCAACATGGGCGTTACCTTGCGCACCGTGTTGCTGGTGAACGGCATGGCGCTCCTGGTGGGATTGGCGGAGGCCGTGTCATGGATAGATCTTGCGCAACGCATGATAGACATTTCCGCCCTGCTACAGCCGGTATTGTTATCGAACCTGCTGTTGCTGTTCGTACTGGACCCATTGCTGAAGCGGCTGAACTACCGGCAGGGCGTCGCCGCTGTACTAGTGCTGGCTGGCCTGGTTACCCTGGCAATTTACCGGATTGGCGGAGAGTTGTATTCCCCGTCCGGCGAGTATGGCTTCTTCCATGCAGTCCGCAACGCCCTCCTGGGCAGTTCCATCGCCGCATTGCTGCTGGCCTATTTCCGTCTGCGTGTAAGTGCGCTGTCACCCGCTGTGCAGGAGTCGCGCATGCAAGCCTTGCATGCACGTATCCGCCCGCACTTCCTGTTCAACAGCATCAACGCGGTGCTCGGCATTATACGCGCCGACCCCCGGCGTGCCGAAACCGCGCTGGAAGATATGTCCGATCTCTTTCGCATGGCGATGGCGTATAGCGGTAATATGGTTCCCGCCAGACAGGAAGTGTCACTTGCGCAACAATACCTCGCACTGGAACAATTGCGTTTGGGTGAACGCCTCAAGGTGACCTGGCACATGGAAGACATGCCGGGGGATGCTTTGCTGCCGCCGCTGATGTTGCAGCCGCTTCTGGAGAACGCCGTATATCACGGTATTGAACCGCTGACCGAGGGCGGCATTATTGACATCAGGTTGTATCGCAGCGGCAATGAAATGCATCTTGAAATGTACAACCCGTGCCAGGAACAAGGTGACCACCATGCCGGCAACAAAATGGCACTGACCAACATACGGGAACGGCTGGCTTTACAGTTCGATATCGAAGCGCGCTATACAGTTGAATCGGGCAAGGATTTTTACCGCGTGCATATTATGCTGCCTTACTTAAAAGAGGAAAATTCATGACCATTGTTGAACTTCCCCTCACGGTATTTGTGGTGGACGACGAGCCGCCGGCACGCAACCGCATCAAGGAACTGCTCGGTGATTGCTCCGATCAACTGCCGCTGGAAGTCGTCGGCGAGGCCGGCAACGGGCGTGAGGCGTTAGCCAAATTATCCGAAATCAGCGCCGACGTGGTGCTGGTGGATATTCGCATGCCCCAGATGGACGGCATCGAACTGGCGAAACATCTCAACAAGCTGCCCAAGCCGCCTGTCGTCATCTTTACCACTGCCTACGACTCATATGCCATCAAGGCGTTCGAACTGCACGCCATAGATTACCTGCTCAAGCCGATCCGGCTGGGACGCCTGTTTGATGCGCTCTCCCACGCACGCACCGCTGTGCCGCTGCGCACCGAAGAATTGCGGGAACTCACCCCCGAGCCACGCAAGAACCTCTCCATACACGAGCGCGGCAAGGTGCACCTCATCCCGATTCAGGAAGTGCTCTATCTCCGTGCCGAATTGAAATACGTCACCGTGCGCACCGTCCAGCATGAATATCTCATCGAAGAACCGCTCACTGCGCTGGAAAAGGAATTCGCTACACGCTTCATTCGCATCCACCGCAACTGCCTGGTAGCGAAGGACGAGATCGCGGGCTTTGAAAAAGTCACCGGGGAAGAAGATGGGGAAACGCACTGGACAGTCAGGCTCAAAGGGCTGAGCGAGATGCTGCCGATCAGCCGCCGGCAGCAATTCATTGTAAAAGAATTTGGTTAGAGGCAGGGAAAGCCGTCTGCCAAATTG
>CAIQPV010000136.1 GCA_903873725.1 uncultured Nitrosomonadales bacterium | reverse complement strand
CAACATGAAAAGTTTTCTGATTGCAGCGGCAGTAGTTGCTGCCACCGTTGCCGTACCCGCACTTGCTGCTGACGTTGGAGTCTCGATCAGTATTGGACAACCCGGTTTTTATGGTCAAATCGACATCGGCAACTTTCCGCAACCTCAAGTAATCTATTCTCAACCAATAGCAATCGAACAAGTTCCAATGGATCGCCCCCCGATCTATTTACGGGTGCCTCCGAAGTATGCCAAACATTGGAAAAAGCACTGCCGCGAATACAACGCTTGCGGCGAGCGGGTTTTCTTTGTTCAAGACAACTGGTATAACCGGGAGTATGTTCCTCGATACCAGGAGCAACATCGTGGCCGCCAGGAAGAACGCCGGGACGAACACAGGGATGAACATCGTGAAGACCGCAGAAATGATCGCCAAGGAGAAGAGCACGACCGTGGTCGCGATCACTAAGGCATGAATATTGCAGAAGCCGTGAAACATAATCAAGTTAACAACTATCAGAAATGACGCAAGAATGTCCAAAGTTCTGAATACTCTTGCGGTCAGCCTGATTACCGTTGTGACCGGTTGTACGATACCGTTACCGGTGCCGTTTCAACTTATTGATTCCAATTCCAGGGTTCAACCGGGTACGTTATTTCAGGATAGCCAGCGAATCGAGGTAACGGTAGATGGACACGTTTTCAACGGGTTTTACATTGTTGCCAGTGGAGCCGCAGTTTCTCAAACCCTATCAGGACGGCGGCTCATGCCCAGCGATACCGTAACGACTTTTTCTTCGAATTCGGCGCGTGCGCACTTGACTTCTGACAACGGACAACAATTAAGTTGCGAGTTTCTGTTTGAGTTCAGGCGCGCGGTTGGTGAATGCAGATCTCCCTCCGGTGCGGTTTTTCAGTTGATTGCTGACGAAAATTTTCCTATTAATAAATAGATACCTTTACGGCACCTGTGGCCAGTTCTAACCAACTGTCTTGTCAGGCCAGTTGTACTTTGCTGTGCTTTGATTGACAAAAGAACGATCGTTCCATACAATGCGATTATCGTTCTTCACGCGAATTCCCATGAGTTTCCTATTGCAGCAAACCTCCATCATGTCACCCGCAATGGGCAATCAGCCCCTTTGTCAACCTTATGTTCGGCCATAAAGTTGCAGCCGGATTCCCATCTCCTGCCGATGATTATATCGAGAGCAGGTTGAGCCTGGACGAACACCTTGTCCAACATAAAGAATCGACCTTCTTCGTGCGTGCAACGGGAAACAGCATGGTGAAGGCGGGGATTTTTGATGGCAATTTGCTCGTGGTGGACAAATCACTTACCCCGTCATCCGGCGACATTGTGATCGCGGTGCTTGACGGTGAACTGACGCTCAGGCGCCTGATCAAACACGGTAGCAAGGTCATCCTTAAGCCGGAGAACCCGCGCTTCAAGGAGGTCGAACTCAAGGAAGATCAAGAGTTTCAGGTGTGGGGTGTGGTGACCTCCACGGTGAAAAAATTCGTTTAGGGCTTCTGCTGTGCCACTCGCTCTCGTTGATTGCAACAATTTCTACGTGTCCTGCGAGCGGGTATTCAACCCAAAATTGGAAGCTAAGCCGGTTGTGGTGCTTTCTAATAACGATGGCTGTGTTGTTTCCCGTTCCAATGAAGTAAAAGCGCTGGGCCTCAAGATGGCTGAACCATGGTTCAAGCTGGAGAAACTGTCCAAACAACACGGCATCATCGCGTATTCGAGCAACTACGCACTCTATGGCGACTTGTCGGCACGGGTAATGTCCATACTTTCTACATTCTCGCCGAGGCAAGAAATCTACTCTATTGATGAATGCTTTCTCGATCTGAGTGGCTTTGACCCGCAATCGCTGATGGCCTATGGCCAGACAATTCGGCAAACCGTGAAACGCAATGTCGGAATTCCGGTCTGCGTCGGTATTGCCGATACCAAGACGCTTGCCAAGCTGGCAAACCATTGCGCCAAGAAGGGACTGGCTGGCCACGATGGCGTATGCGACTTCGGACAGATGGATAAAGTGGAAGGCAGGGCGCTTTTTGCCGGTATCCCGGTGAAGGAGGTATGGGGAGTCGGGCCAAATATCTCCAGAAAGCTCTTGAATATGGGTATCAAAACAGTCGAAGATTTACGCACTACCAGTGCAGATAAAATCCGTAGCCAGTTTTCGCTCGCCCTATCTAGGACGGTCAATGAAATCAACGGTACCCCATGTATCGAGCTTGAGGACGCAGGCACCCCACGGCAGCAAATCATGGTGTCCCGTTCCTTTGGTACCACGGTAACGGAACTTGAAGAGCTCATTGAATCGGTTGCTTATTATACAACCGGTGCAGCCGAGAAACTAAGGCATGATGGTTCAGTGGCGACTAGTTTGTGTGTCTATATCCGCACAAACCAATTCACGGAAGCCGAGGCGAAGTACCAGCAATCAATTGTTGTGCCGCTCAGCCAGCCAACTGACGATACAATGAAATTGGTAAGTGCGGCATGCCATGGGTTAAAGACAATCTATCGTAGGGGTTTCCGTTACAAGAAAAGCGGCGTGCTATTGATGGGCCTGCAAGCAAGGAAAACAATCCAGCCTACCTTGTTCGATGATCCAGCCAAACAAGCCAGGTCGGCCAGCATGATTCGCACCATGGACGCGATCAATAAGAAAATGGGATCAGGAAGTTTAACTCTGGCTGCATCAGGCACCCAATGTCGTTGGGCGATGCGCAGAGAGAGTAAGTCCCCGAATTACACTACGGACTGGAAAGAGTTGCTTGCCGTTGGATGAGTTAAGTGAAAACTAGACGAGGGCACAACTGGCATGATTGGATTGAAATTAGATTTACCGATTATCCTTTGATTTTTGAAAAAAGCGTTGCAATCTTGGTTTGACATAATATACATTAT
>CAIQPV010000135.1 GCA_903873725.1 uncultured Nitrosomonadales bacterium | reverse complement strand
TTATGAACGGGAATATTGATCAGCAGGTCATAGCCGAGCTCGACTCCCTCTTCGCTGCGCACCACTTTGTTCGCTCCGTCCACTTCCTTGATATTGAAAAAAGTGTCGTATTTGATGCCGAGCTTGTCCATTTCAGGGGCCGCCCATTTGGCGACGTTTTCCAGGCTGTGCACGCGTCCGATCGGGTAGGTGTAATGCAATTGCACTTTGTCGAGTATGCCGCGATCCTTGAAGTAATCATGCAGCATGAAAGTAATTTCCAGCGGAGCCATCGGACACTTGTGGGGAACGCCAACAGTGATCAATACCTTGCCGCCTTCGAACGAGTGGAGGCGCTTGAACATCTTCAGCGCACTTTCTTCGGTGTAGAAAGTCTCTGCCGCCTCGACCATGCCGGGAATTCCTTCCGGGAACATCCGCGAACCGGTGGCAATGACCATGATATCGTAGTCAAAAATCTTGCCGCTCTTGGTCTTCACCTGATTGTTATCCATCATGAATTCTTCGACCGGATCAACGTGGAAATTGATGCCCGGTTCAAGCAGGCTGGCCTGGTCACGGTATAGTTCATCGGGAGTGATCCGCCCCACCGCCAGATAAAGCAGCCCGGGTTGGTACATGTGTTTATCGGAGGCAGACAACATCGTAATGCGTGCCTTGCCGCTCTTCATTTCGTTAGTCAGGCGCCGTGCCAGATTGTTCGCCAGGATCGTGCCGCCCATGCCACCGCCAACTATCAGGATTTTCATCTTTATTTTCTCCCCTTAAAAATCGTTAAGCCCCAAAACCCCCTTACTTCGACTTGCGCAAATTAATATGCCACACCCCTTCCGACTCGGTCGTGGAAATGTATTCATGACCGACTTTGTTGAGCCACTCCGGAATATCGCTCGCGGATCCCTTATCCGTTGACAATACCTCCAGTTCATCGCCTATCTGGGACGCCTTCAGCGCCACTATCAGTTCCATCAGTGGTCCCGGGCAAAAACTGCCGCGACCATCAACGATTTTCTTATCCGCCATAATTAATATTCTCCACTAATCAAAAAGTCCAAATCTGTCCGTCATTCGCATCGTGAAGAAACTTGGTTAGTCCGGTTGCATTTTCCAGATACCCCTCAAGGCCTTCCTGTTCGACGCCAAGAATATCCATAGCCATGGAACAAGGGTAAATTTTTGCATCGCCGAGCTCAACCGCCTGTTCGAACAATGTTTTGAATTCAGGCACCTTCTTGCTCGCAATCAACCCGCCCATTTCGCCCTCATGCGGTGCTTTTAATGTGTTGCCTTTGACAAAGTACGTCAGGGCATTCATCGAAAGGAAAACCAGTACATCTTGCCCGCTCACCGCTGCGACCGAAGCCACCATCGCTGCCATCTGCAAACGTTCAAGGGTACCTGATACGACTACAACACAAATTTTGCCGGATGCCATATGTAAAACCCCAAAAAAAGTCAAAGCTTATTTTTAAGAATAACTGACCACGAAGCAAGCGGGTACCAGCGTGGCACAGATGGAAATACTCCATACTTATATTACTCCGGGGGATAATGAACAAATATAACCCTTTCAGGTAGCAAGGTTAGTAACTCTTTTTAGCTATATGCAGCACTTCGATTTTGTGTTCGATGTAAAGTCCGGCGTAATCCATAAACACTCAACAATGCAATTTGCAATGAGGGATATGGAGAAATTGTCACCACGGTCTATGGCAGCTATACATTATCCCTCGCGTCAAGTGCGAACCTTATCCGCTCAAGTGCCGTGGCAACAATCCGTCGGGGGCTACCGATGTTCATGCGCATGAAGCCGCTACCGCCCATCCCAAAAACCGTACCGGGACTCAATCCCACATTTGCATCATGCACGAAGAATTGCTTGAGTTCCTCGTCATTCATTGCCAACGAACGGCAATCCAGCCATAGCAGATAGGTACCTTCCGGTTCGATGAGCCGAATATTCGGAAGGTGGCTGACCAAGTAATCCCGGACAAAATCTCTCGTTTCCAAAATGTAGGCCAACAGATTTTCCAGCCACGGTTCTCCTTCGCGGTAAGCTGCCTCAAAAGCGGCAATACTAAAGGGATTGTTTGCCTGAACATGAAGCTGTTCGAAAACTTTGCGCAATGCCGACCGGTGTGCACGATTCTGCACGACAAGTGCAGACAGACCGAGTCCGGGAATATTGAAAGTCTTGCTTGGTGCCACGGCGGTAATGATCGAATCACCCTCAACGGCAAGTGTAGCCAATGCAGTATGTTTAATTCCAGGATAAACCAGGTCGGCATGAATTTCATCCGAAAGGATAACCAGATCATGCCTGCGTGCAATCTCCAACATTGTCTCAAGCTCATCCCGCGTCCATACACGTCCGACCGGATTGTGCGGCGAACAAAGAATCAACAGGCGGGCGCCCTTTGCGGCGCATTGTTCCAGATGGTCAAGGTCAATCGTATAATGCCCCTTTTCCAGCTTGAGAGGATTAAGCACAAGGCGACGGCCCGTGGCCGTAACGCAGGAATAAAATGGCGCATAAACCGGGCTCTGCACGATGACGCTTTCACCTGGTTGCGTAACGGCCAGAACGGTGGCATGCAACGCAGTTACCACGCCCGGACACATCATTAGCCACGAACGCTCAATGCTCCAGCCATGGCGCTTTTTCATCCACGACAGCAGTGCTTCATACATGCTATCCGGGTAAAGGGTATATCCGTAAACCGGGTGGGTGGCACGTTGCATCAACGCACGAGTGATCGCTTCCGGCGCGGCAAAATCCATGTCGGCAACCCACATCGGAATGAGCTCCGCACTGCTGCCGAAGAAGGCTGCCGCACCGTCGTATTTGACGCTCGCGGTGCCTGTACGGAGGATTTCGCTATCGAAGTCGAAGGTCACCTGACGCGTTCCCAGAGGGTGACCTCAGAGTAACTGTGCTGAAATTTTCTTTTGGTTTCGCGAATAACGAAGGGAACATCAAGCGGCCCTTGCACCAGTTTGAAATGTGCAGCCAAAATCTCCTTCAGCCCTTCCAGCGTGGTAAAACTTTCCCCGTTTTTTTTGAAGCCTCCCAACCAATCTTCGCGCCGGGTATGCTCCTTCAGCCAAGTATAGGGGGAGGCAATCAACAGCAAGCCGCCCATATTCAGGCGCTCATGCACGGCCTCCAGAAATTTCGACGGGCTGTATAAACGGTCAATCAGGTTGGCTGCGAGAATGAGGTCATAACCGCAGTAATGCGGCTTCAGATTACAGGCATCACCCTGAAAGAATTCAACTTTGCCCCGTACTTGATCAAGGCCGAAATCGGCAAGCTTGCGCTCACGGTAGGAAACAAGTTCGCCTTCGTCTGCCGTGGTGTAGCGCACCACGCCCTGCCCTGCCAACTGCACGCCGAGGTCAATAAAACGCGCGGAAAAATCTATTCCGGTGACATGAGCGAAGTGGCGTGCCAGCTCAAAAGTCGCGCGACCGGTGGCACAGCCCAAATCCAGTGCCTGCCTGGTCGGTTTATC
>CAIQPV010000134.1 GCA_903873725.1 uncultured Nitrosomonadales bacterium | reverse complement strand
GTGCCTATCACGCCACCGTCCTTACCCAGCCTTATGGTCAGCCCTGCACCGTGAGTAACGGCGCAGGTTTAGTTTCGTGGGGCAACGTCACCAATGTGTCTGTAGTCTGCGCTACCAATACCTATAGCTTGGGCGGCACAGTTTCCGGCCTTGCCGGTTCCATGGTGCTACAAAACAATAATGGGAACAACCTCACAGTTTCGGCTAACGGTGTCTTTACCTTTCCGGGCAATGTTGCAAACGGAAGTCTCTACAGCGTGACCGTCTTTACTCATCCGGCAGGTCAAAGCTGTTCTGTTGCCAACGGTACCGGCACGATCGCTTTGGCAAACGTTACCAACGTCACCATTACCTGCGCCACCAACACCTACACCATAGGTGGCGCGGTAACCGGACTAAGCGGCAGCATGGTGTTACAAGACAATGGTGGTGACAACCTCACCGTCTCGACCAACGGCATCTTCAACTTCCCTACCACCATAGCTTATGGCAATACCTTCAACGCATCCGTACTTACCCAGCCTTCTGGCCAGACCTGTACCGTAACGGGCGGCAGTGGCACGGTAACAACCAACGTGAGCAGTGTTGTTGTGGCTTGCACGGCAATGACCTCCGCTTCGACTAACGTTCTGCCTATCATCGTCGATGCAGGGCCGTTACCGTCCACCTCCCCCACAATCAATGTCCCCTATGTAAGTGTGACGATCTGTACGCCGGGTAGCAGCACAAATTGCCAGACCATCGACCACATAATTGTCGATACCGGATCAAGCGGGTTGAGAATTATGTACTCGGTACTCTCCCCATCACTTGCACTGACACAACAGATGGTCAATAACACCGAAACTCTGGACGAATGCTTGCAGTTTGTCGATGGCTATACTTGGGGTTCCGTAAAATTGGCAGACGTTAAATTGGGCGGTGAACCTGTTATCAGCTCGCTGGCGATCCAGGTCATTGGAGATCCGAATGTCCCTGCCACTCCAAGAAGTTGTAGAACGGGAATCTCAGAAAACACGGTGCAGTCTTTCGGCGGCAATGGCATTCTTGGGGTAAGCGTGTTCCAGCAAGATTGCGGCTCCGCCTGCACCACTCGGGCAACCTCTGGAACCTACTATGCTTGCAGTGGGACAGGTTGCCAATCCGTAGCCATCGGACTGGCTAACCAGATTCAAAATCCGGTTGGCTTGCTGGCGAGCGACAACAATGGTGTCGTCATCGATCTTCCCAGCGTTTCCGCGACGGGAACCACTACGGCAAGTGGTTCGCTGATCCTTGGCATAGGCACCCAATCTAATAATGGCCTCGGCAATGCCACGGTATATTCGCTCGACCCGACTCAGGGAACATTTACAACGGTATTCAATAGCAAGAGCTACACCGGTAGCTTCATCGATAGCGGTTCCAATGCCCTATTTTTTGCGGATAGTGCGATAATGGCTTGTAGCAGCAGTTTTTACTGTCCTGCATCCACCCTGCAACTTACGGCGACAAACCAAGGGACGAACGGAAGCAGCGGCACAATAAATTTCAGTGTGGCTAATGCGGACAGCCTATTTGGAAACACCTCTTATGCAGCCTTCAACAACCTCGCGGGGACGGCTATAACAGGAAGCGGCTTCGATTGGGGGTTGCCTTTCTTTTTTGGCCGCACGGTATTCGCTGCCATCGAGGGTACGAACAGTGGTGGAGTAAGCGGGCCCTTCGTTGCCTATTAGCCTTGGCTGTTCCATGAAATCAAATCAAGCTGAAATACTGTCTCAACCAAGTCAAACAGTCCCAATTTCCAAACGATCAATACTGTCATAACCATGCTTGCAGAGGGGAAATACGCGGAAGCTTTACCTTTGGCACAGACAATAACGAAGCGCTTTCCCGGTCATGGATTTAGCTGGACAGTGTTGGGTTCCGTACTCATGCAAATGGGACGAAATGCGGATGCGCTGGCACCCATGCAAAATGCGGTAGCACTGTCGCCAAACAATCCTGATGTACATAATAACCTGGGCATTGTCCTCCGAAATCTTAGGCGACTGGATGAAGCCGAAGCCAGTTGCAGACGCGCACTACAACTCAATCAGGATTATGCCGAGGCGCACTATATTCTGGGAATGATCCTTCGTGATCTGGGGCGTCTGGACGAGGCGGAACAATTCAGTCGCAAGGCTGTTTTATTGAATCCTGAATCTACTGTATATCGTTTCAATCTTGCCAATTTTCTGTCAG
>CAIQPV010000133.1 GCA_903873725.1 uncultured Nitrosomonadales bacterium | reverse complement strand
CTGTCCCGCCCCTGCGAGGCCGAGCGCTTTTCCATCATGGGCATGGAAAAATATGGTCGTTCCGCGGTGCACGATGTCGCTTCAACCGAAGCTAAGATTTATCACTACCGGTCGGGATTTGGGCATGCGTCCGTTGGAGCGGCAAAGCAGCGGGGCATGATCACGATTTGCGACCATTCTATCGCCAATCCCGAGATTATCGACTACTTGGTGGAAAATGGCGGACGGTGGCCCGTTCCCACCGGGGTACAGAGAATTGCCCCTTTTTGGGACATGATTCTTACAGATATAAAACGGGCCGATTATCTCGTTGTAAACTCGGATTTTGTGAAGGACTCATTTGTGCGCTACGGCTGGGATAGCCAACGAATCTTTGTGCATTATGCAGGGTTGGACGATCAATTCGTTGCTACGATTCCGGTGCGTGAGACAAAGAGCCAGCGATCTAGGCCGCAGTTGTTGTTTGCAGGGCAGTTCTCGAAGCGAAAGGGAGGCCATGTGCTTGCCGCGGCCCTT
This sequence comes from uncultured Nitrosomonadales bacterium, assembly GCA_903873725.1. Lineage (GTDB taxonomy): Bacteria > Pseudomonadota > Gammaproteobacteria > Burkholderiales > Gallionellaceae > CAIQPV01. The sequence continues at coordinate 2,731 of CAIQPV010000133.1, read as the reverse complement.
CGCATGTTAGGCGCGGCGGACTTTAGTGTCGATATTATCGCGGGGATAGATCCCGATATGGCTGCTGAAGCAAGTAGCTTGCGCCAGGATCATCGCGTTCAGATGTATGGCTTGGTCCCTCGTAGTGAGCTGGCTAAACGCATGACCGAGGCGGATATCTTCCTCTTCCCCTCGTTGGCCGAGGGATCTGCCCGAGTTGTATTTATGGCGCTGGCCTGCGGCTGTTATGTCATCACAACCCCAAATTCAGGATCGATCGTGGAAGATGGTGTGCATGGGAAACTTGTAGCCCCAGGCGATGTTGAGGCGTTACATCGGGCAGTTGCGTGGGCTTTGGCGAATCTCGATGAGGTAAGGGAGGTCGGCCGGCGTAACGCCCAGGTGGTCCGGGAAAATTTCTGCCAAGCCAGTTATGGAGAGACTACGACTAGACTTTACGAAACACTGCTTGCGAAACCGGCTCATGTGTCTCGCCAATAAAAACGATAGTTCATCGTCAGGGCGATTACACGGAGCGGCTCGAATGGGCTATTTCCCGGGACGCGTCAGCGACCAGATTCGATAAATGAATAAATGGCTCGCAAAAACAAGCGTCCAGTCGCTACCCGCCAACGTGGCCGGTACCCTGGCCTTCTTGTTGGGTTTTCTCAGTATTTTCAGGGTTTCTGTAATCGGATCGCTTCAAGGGAATGAAATAGCCCTGATTGCTCTAATTCCGTTCTGCGCTTTACCCATGGTGCGTAGCCTGCGCAGCAAAGGCGTTTCACTTCTGTTTTGGCTAGGTGCGGCCTATTTGTTAAGCCAGATTACATCGGACATATATAGAAATACGCCAGCGCATGACTTTTTACGCGGTTGGGCGAAAATCGGCATCACGCTGGCGAGTCTTCTCGTATTCTCCAGCGTGTTAATAGGCAATAGCACCGCCCGAGTCGCATTTCTTGTGGGCATTTATCTGGCTCCATTAGTGAGTCTTTGGACCGCCGGAGTATCCTTTACGTCGGTTTATGCTTACAAGTTTGGGGTCGGGCAACTTGTCTCGGTACTGATGTTTTCGTGCGTTTGTCTGGTACCGACTTTCCTGAGGAAAGGCGCGCTGTTAATGTTGTTTGTGGTGGGTGTACTTGCCTTTTTTGAGGATGCTAGGTCACTTGCCGGAATTACGATTATTGCCGGCCTTGTGACTGTAATACAGGAACGTGTGGGCGGACAAGCCGTGCCAGAGCAAAGAGGTACAAGCACGTCGCCGTGGAAAATCGTAGGAGCGGCGATCATCCTCGGTCTTGCGGCGACTGCGATTCTCTCGCTTTACAGTTTAGCCGCCTCGACAGGGTGGCTGGGAGAAGCGTCGCGGGAAAAATATGAAATGCAGGCACAATCGAGCCAAAGCGGACAGTTCAGCATCTTCTCCGGTCGGAATGAGATTTTGTTTACCGGCCCGAAGATTGCTAGTTCGCCGTTGTTGGGTTATGGCTCATGGGCAAAGGATCGAAACTATGTTTATGCTCGCGCCGCGGAGCTTGGCCTAAACCCTGAAGAGTTCGTCTCAGACGCGGCCGCCGATGAACCAGACTTAATCCCGACGCATTCCCATATATTTGGTGCTTGGATAGAAGCCGGCATTTTAGGCGCGCTTTTTTGGAGCGTCGTATTTTGGAAGACCGCCGAAGTTATCGTTTATGGTAAAAATATTTATGGTGGGCGCATCGCACCGCTCATGAATTTTATCGTGGTAGGATTGCTTTGGGACATTCTTTTTTCGCCTTACGGTGGGGATAGACGGCTATTCGATGGTTTTATTCTAGCGTGGATTGCGTGGTCGGATGATCGGTGGCGGGAATCGAGGCTAGGGGGGCACTATGGGCGCGATGAGTAGCCCCAGCGCGCATCAAATGCGCCAACTATGCTGCATTTAAAGTGAGGCCTGCGATTATCACACCCAGTTTGGCGTCAAATGATCCCTATTTAAGGTCTTGCGCGGATACGGTCTACAGGGCCATTTCGGGATATCATGGAATTCACATCATGGTCGTCCCCAGGGAGCGGGTGGCAACGGTCAGAGAATGGCTCCCGGAGAGCGTTGTAATACCCGAAGATGCCTCGGGCGTATACGGCGCGGTCCATACAGGATTTAAGTACGCCTGCGAGCACTACGACGTTGATGCGCTTGGTTACATCAATGACGATGACGGTTTGGTTGTTGATGGATACCGCCGTTTGCTCAAGCGCTTTGAAGAGCTGCACGCAACGGCGGTCGTTTATGGACGCGTGCGCTACGTTGACATCAACGGCGCATGGCTTGGAGATACATCGATCTGCAAACGGCCATCTGACTTGTTGGCGTTGTTCGCCGAGGGCATTCCGGGTCTTACCCAGCAGGGGATGTTGTTTCCGCGGGCCTGTTATGAGGGCGGAAGGAAATTTGACCTATCTCTCAAATTGGCTGCGGACTCCGAATGGATTGTTCAAAACCTTGGTGTGCGCCAGCGGTTCGTTTTTTTCAATGAGACCGTTGCTTATTATCGAATCCGTCCCGGTCAATTGAGTGGTGACATCGAGGAAATGAATCGTGAAGGAGCCGTTGTTCGGACGCGCGCGTTGGCGCATGCTTCGGGTTGGATCTACCGGAAACTAGCGAGATATCGTTACCGGTTGTCGAATATTACGACTGTGCTCGCTCGGATGAAGCGGAGTGGCTTTCAATCATCAAGTAAGATGTTTAGAGATAAGG
>CAIQPV010000132.1 GCA_903873725.1 uncultured Nitrosomonadales bacterium | reverse complement strand
GCGCAGGCGGGAATCCAGCAGAAAGGACAATCCCGCGACGCGGACAAAATAACAAGATTTTTGTCCGCTTCGCGGAGCATTTTTTTGCTGGATTCCCGCCTGCGCGGGAATGACGACCCTAATGGATTATCCGGGATAAACCCGACTTATGGATTCTCAAATAATCGCCCAGATAGTCATGAGCGGTTCCCTGATGGGGCTGGTTTATGCGCTGATCGCTTACGGCTTCCAGCTTACTTTCGCAACCAGTAAAAGCATCAATTTCGGTCAGGGCGAGCTGGTCATGCTGTCCGCATTTTTCAGCCTGACCCTGCTTGATCTGGGCGTGCCCTATTGGCTGATGGTGCCGGGTGGATTATTGTTCGGGGTGGCGATGGGACTGGTGGTCGAGCGTGCCTGCGTGCGGTTGTCGCTGGAACAGAAAAGCGAGGGCTGGATACTGCTCACCATTATTTTCGGTTTGCTGGGATTTTCGTCCGCAGAGAACATCTGGGGACGCGACGACCGCCCTTTCCCCTCTCCCATTTCTTCCGATGCAATGCATTTTTTCGGCATCAACATCACTCCGATCGAGATTTCAGTGGCCATCGGTGTGTTCACGGTGATGGGAGTGATCGAACTGTTCAAACGCAAGACGCTGCTGGGCAAGGCATTCGAAGCCGTATCGGCGGACCGCGATGCGGCGGAATTGATGGGCGTCTCGGCCACCCACACCATCATGCTCTCGTATGGCTTGTCGGGAATGGTGGCGGCGATGGCCGGGATACTCATCTCGCCGATCACCACGGTCGGCCCGACCATGGCATCGGCGCTTATCCTGAAGGCGTTTTCGGTAGCTGTGGTGGCCGGTCTGGATTCCGGCTTCGGGGTGGTGGTGATCGGTATTTTCATCGGTGCGCTGGAAAGCCTGACCAGCTATTATCTCGGCAGCGGCTGGCGTGAAGCGCCCGGGCTCATACTGTTGATCCTCGCGTTGGCGGTACGCCCCAACGGGGTGTTCGGCAAAGCCAGCATCCGTAAGGTGTAGAGACTGCCATGCTGAAACGACTGTTGCTCTTGAGCGGTATCGAACTCATCGCACTTGCGCTGCTCGCCGCCATTCCTCTTGCGGTAAGCAATTCCTACGCACTGGGCTTGCTCACGTTGCTGGCGATCTATGGAATTCTGCTGATCGGTCTGGATGTGACGGTAGGGTATCTCGGCCAGGTGAATCTTGCGCAAGCCGCTTTTCTCGGACTCGGTGCTTATGCTGCGGGGTTGAGTGTCTCGCTGCTCGGCTTCGGTATGCTGGAAGCGCTCGCGATGAGTATGCTGGTCGGACTGATTCTGGGCGGGCTGCTGGCTTTTCCGGCATTGCGTCTGGAAGGCCCCCAGTTCGCGCTGGCGACGCTGAGTTTCTCCGCGCTCAGTTTTACGGTGCTTAACGAATGGGAAGGACTGACCGGCGGAGCTCAGGGGCTATCTTTGGATCGTCCGGCTCTGTTCGGGCAAGCATTCAATGCTCCGGGATTTTACTGGCTATGCCTGCTCTTCCTCGCGCTGGTATGGATAGCGATGCGCAACCTGCTTTCCTCGCAATGGGGACGCGCTTTTGAAGCGCTGCGTGACAGCCCGATTGCCACCGATGCAATGGGTGTCGGTACCTTTCGCCACAAGGTTGCGGGCTTTGCCTTTGGCTCGTCGCTGGGTGGCCTTGCGGGCGGGCTTTATGCATTCAATTTTCAATACCTGCAACCGCAAAGTTTTACTTACGACCTGATGGTCATTTTGCTGCTGGGGGTGGTGTTGGGCGGGCGCAAAAGCCTGTGGGGTGCGTTCTTCGGTGCGTCGCTGATCGTACTGTTGCCGAACCTGTTATCCAATCGCCTGCTGTTCGAGATCATTTCCGCGCTCGGGTTGTTGCTGGCGGTGATTACCGGCATTCGCGGCCTGCAAAAGAAATCCACCCAACCGTTTCAGGCGATTGCGCCCGTCATGGCGATGGGCATGCTGGTGGTGGGTGGCTTTCTGGTGGAAAACACCGAGAACTGGCGCAAGGCGATTTTTGCGCTGATGCTGTTCTCGGTAGTGGTGGGCTTGCCCGATGGCATCATGGGATTTGCCGCGCGCTACCTGATCCGCCTGTTCCGCATTGACCCGCCCAAGCTGCCCGCCGCTGCGGCTTTGGATGACGTGCTGCCGCCCAAGAATGCCAGTAACAGCGTGTTGCTGGAATTGAAAGATTTGAAGCGCTATTTCGGCGGCGTCAAGGCGGTCGACGGTATCAGCATGACGGTGCGCACCGGCCACGTTCACGGCCTGATCGGCCCGAACGGTTCGGGCAAGAGCACTGCCGTGAACGTTATCTCGGGTCTATATGCGCCAACTTCGGGCGAAATCCTGCTCAAGGGCAGAGCCCTGCCCAAAGGCAGCTTGTTCAAGGTGGCGCGGGCCGGTGTTTCGCGTACCTTCCAGAACTTGCAATTGTTCGGCGAATTATCCGCTCTGGATAACGTCATGCTGGCTTTGAAAGGGGCTTACCGTATCCCGCTTCCACTGGTGTTGCTGGGTTTGGGAAGAACCGAAGAAACGCGCGCGCAATCCGCTGCGCTGGCATTGCTGGAACTTGTCGGATTAAAAGAGCAAGCCCGGACCCGCGCCAAAGACCTGACCTATGGTTCGCAACGCTTCCTGGAAATTGCGCGTGCGTTGGCGCGCAAACCTGAATTGTTAATTCTCGATGAGCCTGCCGCAGGTCTTGCCAATCCCGATGTGAACGATCTGGTGAAGATCATCAAAGCGATCAAACAGCACGGGATTGCCATCATTCTGATCGAACATCACATGCATGTGGTCAGTGAGTTGTGCGATGTGGTGACGGTGATCGACGGCGGACAAGTGATCGCCGAAGGCACGCCCGAGGAAGTGAAGCGCGATCCCAAAGTGATCAAGGCGTATCTTGGGGTGGCAAATGAAGAGGCGGAAACGAATACGGTGCCTCTTGCGGTTTAAATCCAAATTGTACATTAGACCGAAAAACCCGTCGTTCCCGCGCAGGCGGGAATCCAGGTTGTTAATAATCTCCTGCAAAGCAGGGCTACATCGCAGTTTTGCCCGCTTCGCGGAGTGTTGTTCTTGCTGGATTCCCGCCTGCGCGGGAAT
>CAIQPV010000131.1 GCA_903873725.1 uncultured Nitrosomonadales bacterium | reverse complement strand
CGAGGACTTCGAAGGCTACAATGGCCGCGTTCTTGATAATAACTGGAAATACATTGAAACCAGGGAAATGTTGATGCCCGTATACCGGCATAGCGAGTTGAAAGTCACCGAGCCAAAATTTGCTGATGGGTATGGAATGGTCACGTTCGGTGGCAAGGGCGGCTGCTTCCCCAATATTCCCTGGTCGTTGCGAACCGTGCATGTAATTGAAGGAACGCCGACCAATAAATCCAATCCGATAGGCAAGCGCCTGATGTACATGGATGCACAGACAACGGTGTTCCCGATGATTGATATTTATGACATGAAAGGAGAACTCTGGAAGCGTTGGGAGGTCGGCTTCACTGACTCCGCATACCACGCTGCCGCCAACAAAAATGCAGGCATTGCAATCTATACCACTGCATCAATGCTGGATGCCCAGTCCCAGCACTGTACGGCCTTGAAACTCGAAATGATCAGTGATGCAAAACTTAACCCCCCGTCGATGTTTTCAGTTCAAAATCTGCGTGGCGGAGACTAATATTCAATAGAAAGTGTCGATGTGAGCAATTCATTCTAAAACCATTGCTCACATCGTTCTATTGCAAACCAAGCAGGACAAACATTCTGAAAGCGTGTTTATTATTTGAACCATGGCTATTGCAATGACAATGGCGAATCCAATCAGTAGTCATTTCGATTAGTGTCTTTTGACTTTCCTAAACAGAAAGCCTCCTGCTCACTTCCAAATTAGAAATGGAATAACACATTCTCAGGACAACTTTGTTCTTGCTTATACTCGCCGGTTTTGAGCGAATTACATGACACACCGGTTACAGCTATTTTACGGATTGTTTTTAAGGATTCAGAGGGCGTTTCCGAGGATTGCCGCAGCACCTTATTTGGCAGTAAACTAGCGCCGGAGGTGGAAGCAGTTCGCTTTTCTGCCACATATTAAGGAATGAGTGTGGTTTTTGCATCACAATTTCCTGACAGAATATCGCAGACCCGCGTTGGAGAGGTCGTCCTAAGCCTATGGGACACCAGTGACATTCGCCGACAGAAATTGGCACGCATCATCTTAGATGAGATGTACCAGTTTCTCGGTTTACTCGATGTCAACGGAAATGTGGTTGACATCAATCGTGCGGCACTGGAAGGTGCCGGAATCCGCCTCGAAGATATTATTGGGAAACCATTCTGGGAGGCTCGTTGGTGGGCTGTCTCAGACGACATTCGAAATCGTGTTGAGGAGATGATTGCACGGGCCGCGAACGGGGAGTTCGTTCGCTGTGATATTGAGGTATATGGCGAGGCGCAAGGAAACAAGACAATTTTTGTAGATTTCTCGCTGACCCCGATCCGGGACAGTGAGGGGCACGTGGCATTCTTGCTTCCCGAGGGCAGAAATATCTCCGAGAAGATCGCAGTCGAGGCTGAACTGACGCGCAAAAACGGAGAATTGCAGCAAACGCTGGAAAAAGTTCGTCAACTCGATGGCTTCAGGAAAGAATTCTTTGCCAACGTCAGTCATGAGTTAAGAACACCTCTCACCCTTATTCTCGGGCCACTCGATCAACTGATCAGAGAGGGCGAGCAATTTGGGGAACGTGAGCGTTTTCGGCTGGCGACGATAAAGCGCAACGCCAAAATGTTATTGCAACAAGTCAACAACCTGCTTGATCTGGCGCGAATAGATGCCGATCAAATGCCCATGGTGTATGGCCGAATAGATGTGTCGGCCCTGGTGCGGGAGGTGGCGGCGAATTTTGAGGCTGCTGCCGGAGCGCGCGCGATAGCGTTCTCTGTGGAATGTACTAATGAGCTTTATGCAGATGTGGATAAAGGCAAGTTCGAGCGGATCGTATTGAACCTGCTATCCAACGCATTCAAATTCTCTCCCATTCGCGGCCGCATCTCCTGCTCCCTTATTCATCTCTCTGAGAGTCGATTCCTGCTGAGTATTCAGGATAGCGGACCGGGTGTGGTTGATGAGATGAAAGAACTGATTTTTGGACGATTTTCCCAGGGGCAGCACATGCTATCGGGAGGCGGTAGCGGATTGGGTTTGAGTATCGTCAAAGACTTTGTCGAACTTCATGGCGGAACCGTCGCAGTTCTTGATGCACTTGGAGGGGGGGCGATTTTCCAGGTTGAGTTGCCGATTCATGCGCCGGACGGGGCATTCATACGCGAAGGAAAGAGCGACGTTCCGCTCGACGCTTCCTTCCTTGAGGAAGCCGGCAATTTATACCCTTCCAAAACGTTGTCCCCGCACCCGGCTGTCGAGTGTGAAAACAAGGCGAGAATTCTCATTGCAGAAGACAACGAGGATTTGCGGAGTTTTCTTTGCGAAGTGCTGGAGGATGATTATCACGTGATCGCTGTTGCGGATGGTGCTGCCGCACTATCATTGAGTTTGGCTTCCCCACCAGATCTGGTTGTTTCGGATCTCATGATGCCGCATTTTGATGGACAGCGTTTCATACGCGAATTACGCCGCCATCCACATTTGGCTAATGTGCCAGTCATTGTCCTTTCCGCGCGGGTAGATGATGCCCTTCGGGAGCATCTTT
>CAIQPV010000130.1 GCA_903873725.1 uncultured Nitrosomonadales bacterium | reverse complement strand
TGCGTTTGGAAATATCCGTTGCGAATCCCACGTTAAATTCATGGTCGCCCAGACTAACGAAATTTGCCACCACTTCAACAGGAAAGATGACGCCATTTTTTCGTTTATGCCAGGTTTCAAAAGTCTGTGATTTATCTTGCTTCAACTGCTGCCAATGCTGATTCCATCGACCGATTGGAAAAAAAGGATCAAGATCGGTAAGCGAGAGTTGCACCAGCTCTTCTTTGGTGTATCCGAGGGTTTTGCACGCGTGGTTATTGGCGTAATGGATGCGTGCGTCACTCCCTATCCAGTAGATTTCAACAGAGGCATTGTCCATGGCAAATTGCGTAAGCTGCAATTGCGACTCTGCATCCTTTGTCAATTCGCCGCTGCGTCCGTGCATAGAAACCCCGACTGGTGTGTTGAACCCGGAAAAAACGGCGTGTTCCGCACTATTGATTTTATTGATTTTGTCTTATTCCGAATCGGTTACAACCATACCACAATCACTACTATCAACGATAGATGGTTGGCAACAAAATATGCTTGGGTCGAACGTATCAAAGTGCTAAATGTACCCCGCCAACGGGGATTGCGTTAAAATACGCAACCGGAATTATCCGACCGCTCATTAATAAGGTTCGCTATGCATCCCATGCTCACCCTCGCGGTGAAAGCCGCCCGCCGCGCCGGCAATTTGATCCACCGTGCCGCAGACAATCTCGACCATCTCACCGTCACCAAAAAATCGCACTCCGATTACGTTAGCGAGGTGGATCGCGCGGCCGAGCAGGCCATCATCCAGACCTTGCTGGAAACCTATCCCGGCCATGCGATTCTAGCGGAAGAGAGCGGCTCCCAAGGCGACTCGGAGTATGTCTGGATTATTGACCCGCTTGACGGCACCACCAATTTCCTGCACGGCTACCAGCAATATGCAGTGTCTATCGCCTTGCAGCATAACGGCGTATTGACCCAGGCTGTGATCTATGACCCGACCAAGAATGACCTGTTCACCGCCACCCGCGGACGCGGCGCTTACCTCAATGACCGCCGCCTGCGCGTCAGCAAACGCAAGGAACTCGCCGATTGCCTGATCGGCACAGGCTTCCCCTACACCAAGTTCGACCATCTCGACGCTTACATGAATATCCTGCGCGACATGATGCAAAAAACTTCCGGCCTGCGCCGACCCGGCGCCGCCTCACTCGACCTCGCCTATACCGCCGCCGGGCGCTATGACGGCTTCTTTGAAACCGGCCTGAAACCCTGGGACATGGCAGCCGGATGCCTGCTGATCACGGAAGCGGGCGGACTGGTGGGTGACCTGCAAGGCAACGACAGCTACCTCAAGACCGGACACATCTGTGCAGGCAATCCCAGGATATTCGCGCAGATGCTGCAAGTGATTGCGCCGCATCTCTGCGGCGCACTGAAGAACTGACAAGAAAAGCATGTCCGCGCTTGATGCGGTCGGACAGTCGGAGGGAGATTACTTTACGCCCAGTTTAGCGAGCGATTGCCCGAGCTTCTTGTCGGTTTTCATAATGTGGTTGGTGAGCCAATCGCGCAGAAAATTCATGATTTCAACCGAGATCACTGCGTTGCCGGAATCGTATTTTTTCTTGAGGTCGCCCGCAGTCTGGACAAACTTGGTATGTTCAGCCTTGTGCGCCGGGGTGTCCTCATATTTGTGCTGCGCCATCAACTTCTCTTCATAGCCAAAGTGGAACACCGTGTAGTTCACCAATTCCGTCAGAACTTTGCCCAATACTTCCGCCCCTTTTCCGGCCTGCATGGCATCGTTGAGTTGATTGATGAGATCAATGAGTTTCTTGTGCTGATTATCTTGTTCGCTGATACCTGTTGAAAGCATGTTAGACCAAGCAATAAGTGCCATTTGAATCTCCTTTTTGTGTGGATGTTTCTAGGGTTAAGGAAGCTACGTTGATGTATTTTCGTTCCCTGCAGGCGATGCCTTATTTTGGCCTCTGGCCTGCTTGAGCAATTCTGTGGCAGTGTGCGAAAGGGTAACTGAAGCCTTCAATGTCCTTTCCGCAACATTGTCGGTATTCGCCGTCATATCCAGAATCTGGGTCACTCCATCCACTACATTGTTCGCCAGCCGCGACTGCTCTCCGACTTGTACCGTGAGTTGCAGGATTTTTTCCAGGGTATTCTGCGATTCTTCGCGTATGTCCCTGAGCACTTCCGATGCCAGGTTCGCCTTCTCGACTCCCTTTTCCACCAGTGGCATGGCCTGATTGATGCCATGCACCGCATCCTGGGTTTGTTCCTGCATGACGTGTATTGTCTTGGCAATTTCCTGAGTAGACTGTGCGGTTCTTTCCGCCAGTTTGCGTACTTCATCAGCAACGACGGCAAAGCCGCGTCCTTGCTCACCTGCCCGGGCCGCTTCAATCGCCGCATTAAGCGCCAGCAGATTGGTTTGTTCGGCGATTTCCCTGATGACCGTGGCAACCTTGCCGATGTCCTGGGCATGGCTGGTCAGCGCGTGTATCTGCCGCGAAGCAAGCGTCATGGCATCCGCAATCAATTTCATTACCTGTACAGCGTCCTGAACCACCGATTCGCCGTTGGCTGACAAGGTTGTCGCCTTATTTGAAATCGTTTCGGTATCACGCGTCAGATCAGAAACTGCCTGTATGCGCTGCGACATGTCGTTCATTACCTGCTTGGTATCGTTGATAGACGCCGTCTGCATCTGCGAGGTGAACAGAATTTCATTGGCTCCGGCAGAAAGCTGCTCAACTTCCGAGTTGATCTTTTCGACATTGGCCGTAATTCCCATGGAGATTTTTTCAACCTGCGCAGCCAGTTTCTCAACCGAAGCGACAACCGATTCAATACCATGGATTTCCGGCATCGTAGCAGTTGCGTGGGTGCCGTCGGCAACCGATCTGGCAAAGTTGACAGTGCGGTCGACGCCCGAACCAAGAATGCGAAACAGCACCCGGTGTCCATATAAATAAGTGGTTATCGGGATCAGGACAAGTGCCGAGCAGAAGATGACAAGGTCAGCTTCCGAACCGGACGGCAAAATACTTCGCGCAAAGAAAAACAATACCCCCAACACAACAGTCGCCCCTAACGGGGGCAATGCCAGCATTCTTGCTTCGGCAGATATAATCGGTTTTGACCTCATAGCCCTCACCCCTGGTTAAGCCGATCCCCGACACTGACAAATCAATACACACAGTGCGCGGACAGCCTCATCACTTGAATACGTGACGAATTTTTAATGTTCAGGTTATACCTATCGGCATCGGAGCGCAATATCTTTAGGCGGATTATAGCTTGGTACGGGTTTTCATGTTTTCGCAACATAAAAGGCTATTGAACCCCAATAAAAAGCGTCTGATTCCCGCGTGATAGTAGCGGTAGAATACGCGCTTTCCGATGAACCAGAATTTCGCCGCCCAGCCATGACTGCCGCCCAGAACACACCGATGATGCAGCAATACCTGCGCATAAAAGCAGAGCATCCAGACATGTTGCTGTTCTACCGCATGGGAGATTTCTACGAGTTGTTCCATGAGGATGCGGTGCGCGCGGCCAAGCTGCTGGACATTACACTGACGCAGCGTGGCGCTTCCAACGGACAGCCGATTAAAATGGCGGGCGTGCCTTATCACGCCGCCGAACAATATCTTGCACGGTTGGTCAAGCTGGGCGAGTCGGTGGCGATCTGTGAACAGATTGGCGACCCTGCCACCAGCAAAGGCCCGGTGGAGCGCAAGGTGGTGCGCATCGTTACGCCCGGCACGCTGACCGATTCCGCGTTGCTGGAAGAGAAGCGCGATAATCTTTTGCTGGCGTTGCATGAGCGTCGCGGCAAATTGGGAGTGGCCTGGATGAATCTGGCATCCGGGCAATTTTTCGTGTGTGAAACTACACCCGAAAATTTCCCAGCCGAACTGGAGCGCCTGCAACCTTCGGAAATTCTGCATGCGGAGAATACTCGTCCGCAGGCTAATAACCATGCCGCACTAAAAACCTTACCCGATTGGCATTTCGAACTCGACACGGCGCGGCGGGCGTTATGCCAGCAATTCGCCACCATTGATCTGTCCGGCTTCGGTTGCAATGATTTCAGCGTGGGGCTGGAAGCCGCCGGTGCCTTACTCGGTTATGCCAAGCTCACGCAAGGCCAAGCCATCAGCCACATCCGCAGCTTGCAGGTTTACAGCGCGGATCGTTACGTGCGCATGGACGCCGCCACGCGGCGCAACCTGGAAATCACCCAGACCCTGCGCGGCGAGCCTGCTCCCACTTTGTTATCCCTGCTCGACACCTGTGCCACCAACGTGGGCAGCCGTTTGCTCGCCCACTGGCTTCATCATCCGTTACGAGAGCGCGCAACTTTGAGAGATAGATTGGATGCTGTGGATAAACTGGGGGATCGCTACCACACCGTCCATAACAACCTAAAACCCTGCGTTGACGTGGAACGCATCACTGCGCGCATCGCCCTGCGCAGTGCGCGCCCCCGCGATCTTTCCGGTTTGCGGGATACCCTGCTGATCTTGCCGCAACTGCACGCTACAATAGTCGCTTGCGATTCGCCGCTTATTGAAACACTGGCCGATACTCTTCAAACAACCACCGTTCGCCCTGAGCTTGTCGAAGGACAGGCTTCGACAAGGCCTTTAGTCCTGAGTGAAGTCGAAGGATCAGTCCGAACGGATAGTGAATTAGTCTCCACATTGCAACGCTCGCTAAAAGCCGAGCCCTCCTCCGTCCTGCGCGAAGGCGGCGTGATTGCCGACGGCTTCGATGCCGAGTTGGACGAGTTGCGCGGCATCCAGACCAACTGCGGCGACTTCCTGTTGGCTTTGGAAGCACGCGAGCGTGCACGTACCGGCATCACCACCCTGAAAGTGGAATACAACCGCGTGCATGGCTTCTATATCGAAGTGAGCCAGGCCCAATCCGTCAACGTGCCGGACGATTACCGCCGCCGCCAGACGCTGAAAAACGCCGAGCGCTACATCACGCCGGAACTCAAGGCGTTCGAGGACAAGGCGTTGTCGGCGAATGACCGGGCGCTGGCGCGCGAGAAATTTCTCTACGAACAACTGCTGGATCAACTCGCGCCGCACATCCCGCAACTGCAATGCATCGCCGCCGCTATTGCAGAACTCGATGTGCTTGCCACCTTCGCCGAGCGTGCAACCACGCTGAACTTTGGCGCGCCGCAGTTCGTGGATGAACCCGTGTTGCGTATAGTCAAAGGTCGGCATCCGGTGGTGGAAGCGCAAGTCGAGCAGTTCATCGCCAACGATACCGACTTGCACCACACGCGCAAAATGCTGCTGATCACCGGCCCCAACATGGGCGGGAAATCCACCTACATGCGCCAAGTCGCCCTCATCGCGCTGCTCGCACACTGCGGCAGTTTCGTCCCGGCTCAGGAAGCTGTGCTGGGTGAACTGGATCAAATCTTCACCCGCATCGGCGCATCCGACGACCTCGCCAGCGGACGCTCCACCTTCATGGTCGAAATGACCGAAGCCGCCAACATCCTGCATAACGCCACAGAAAAAAGCCTGGTGCTGGTGGACGAAATCGGGCGCGGCACTTCCACCTTCGACGGCCTCGCCCTCGCCTACGCCATCGCCCGTCATCTGCTGGAAAACAACCGCAGCTACACCCTGTTCGCCACCCACTATTTCGAACTCACGCGCCTGAACGAAGAATTTCAGCAACTCGCCAACGTCCACCTGTCCGCCATCGAACACCAGCACAGCATTGTGTTCCTCCACAGCGTCAACGAAGGCGCAGCCAGCCAAAGCTACGGCCTGCAAGTCGCAGCGCTGGCGGGCGTGCCGCAGAGTGTCATCCGTAGTGCCAAGAAACAGTTGCGCGTACTGGAAC
>CAIQPV010000129.1 GCA_903873725.1 uncultured Nitrosomonadales bacterium | reverse complement strand
GCAGTTCATCGCCCTTCCTGCTCATAATATCCCTGTAAGTTTGCACGATACTATGAATACATATTTTCCCATTCGGCACTATTTTTGCTTAATGGTTGGCTTTGTTTATAGTTTATTTTTAATGTTGAAATCTTGAGACGAGGGCAGTTATGTCAAATAGCACTGTACTGGACAACGCGGATCGCCGCGATTTTTTAGGGAAAGCGACAGCGGCAGTCGGCGCGGCGGGAGCCGCTGTTGCCTGTTGGCCATTTGTGAGTAGCATGAATCCAAGTTTGGACACGCTGGAAAAGGCAACCACTGAAGTCAACATTTCCGGCATTGCGCCCGGGCAGATGGAGACCGTTTCGTGGGGCGGCAAACCGGTATTCGTGGTGCATCGCACTGCGGAGCAGGTTGCCGCCATGAAAAATTCGCCCGGCGGCAAGGATCCGCAGCCTGATGCAGACCGCGCCAAACAGCCCGAATGGCTGGTGGTGGTTGGGGTGTGCACGCACATGGGCTGCATTCCCGCCCGCACCGAAGAAGGCTGGCTGTGCCCGTGCCATGGCAGCGTGTACGACAATAGTGGTCGAATTATGCATGGCCCCGCTCCCTTGAATTTGGCGGTTCCTCCCGTCCAATTTGTTTCTGCCGACAAAATTATCATAGGTGAGGCCTAACATCATGTTGAACAGTATTCTTGGCTGGGTTGACCAGCGTTTCCCCCTGACCCATATAGTCAAGCATGAGCTGACCGATTACCCGACGCCGCGCAATCTGAGCTACTGGTGGAATTTCGGTTTCCTGGCGGGTGTTGTGTTGGTGCTGCAACTGGTCACCGGCATTTTCCTGGCCATGTACTACAAGCCGGACGTAAACATGGCGTTCGATTCGGTGCAGCACATCATGCGCGACATCAATTACGGCTGGTTGTTGCGCTACATCCATTCCACCGGCGCATCGGCCTTCTTCGTGGTGATCTACATCCACATGGCGCGCACGCTGTATTACGCTTCTTACCACAAGCCGCGTGAACTGATGTGGTGGACAGGGCAGGTGATCATGCTGATGATCATGGCCACAGCATTCATGGGGTATTTGTTGCCGTGGGGACAAATGTCCTACTGGGGCGCACAAGTCATTACCAACCTGTTTGGCGTTACGCCATTCTTTGGTAGTGACATCGTGATGTGGTTGCGCGGTGACTTTTCGGTGGGGGATGCGACACTGACGCGCTTCTTCGCGTTGCATTACCTGTTCCCGTTCCTGATCTTCGGCATGGTGGGCATCCATCTGGTTGCGTTGCACACGGTAAAGAGCAGCAACCCGTCCGGCATCAGCCTTGCGGACAAGGACAACATCCCCTTCCATCCGTATTTCACACTCAAGGACTTATTCGGGCTGGGCGTCTACCTCATCGTGTTTTGTTCTTTCGTGTTCTTCCTCCCCGGAATGTTCATCGAACCTGCCAACAACATCCCGGCAAACCCGCTGGTGACACCTTCGCACATTGAGCCGGAGTGGTATTTCCTGCCGTTTTACGCCATTCTGCGGTCGATTCCTGACATGCTGGGGGGCGTTGTAGCGATGGGGCTTTCCGTCGTGATCTTCGCCATCCTGCCGTTCGCCGACCGCTCCACGATTCCGGGAGGAGCGCGTTACCGCCCGGTATACCGCCTGGTATTTTTAGTATTTATCGCGGATGTCTTCTTACTGGGTTATATCGGTTCGCAGCCTCCGTCCGGTGTGTTGGTGCCGATTGGCCAGGCCGCGACCCTGCTGTATTTCGCCACATTTTTCTTGCTGCCCCCTACCTCTAAATTGGAGGAGCGATGGATGCGCTCACGCGGCTTGCCGCCGGCGTTGTTGACGTTATTCGAGCAACGCTCTCCGCGCGATAAGTGGTCAAATAAAGGAGGTGCGGCATGAAACGCATATTTGTATTGGCTTTGTGCTGGCTGGCCTGCAGTGCATGGGGTGAAACAGAAATGCCCCTGAACAAGGTTGAAGTGGCAACCGACCTTCCAACTGTGGGGCGCGGGGCGGAAACGGTGATGACAGTTTGCATCGGATGCCACAGCCTGAAATATATCCGTTTTCGCGAACTGGTCAAGCTGGGACTGGATAAAGACAAGGTCGACGGCTGGCGTGGTGCCAACCCGATGGGGGCAGCAGTTGCCAGCATGTTGCCGGCGGAGGCGGCTGCGGCATCGTTCGGCAAGGCACCTCCCGATCTCAGCTTGATCGCCAAGGCGCGTGAGGGTGAGGCAAATTACATTTATTCCTACCTGCTTGGGTATTACACCACGCCTGAAGGCAAGACCGGTAACCATTATTTCCCGGCCACAAAGATGCCGGATGTGCTGGCTGTCGCCAGCGTAACCGATCCTGTACAACACGCTCAGCTTGAACAAAAGGCCCGTGAAGTAGCCTCGTTTTTGATCTGGGCTGCCGATCCTCACGCGCAGGAAAGGAAATCTCTGGGCTTTTACGTGCTCGCGTACCTGTTCGTTTTTACCACCTTGCTGTACTTGCTCAAAAACCGAATCTGGGCACGGCTGGATAAGCACTAGATCAAGCTGCCGGGGAGGGGGTTAATTGTTCTACCTCTTCCCCGGCATTCTTCTCTAT
>CAIQPV010000128.1 GCA_903873725.1 uncultured Nitrosomonadales bacterium | reverse complement strand
GGCATGCACAGGCCGCGGGCCACCAGCCGGCCGCTGGGGACATCGACGATGCATCCGCCGGCGGCCTTGTTGCCGCGCCAGCCGGCCGGATCGTTGGACTCCCCGTGCGCGGTGACGAACTGCGGCTGGCCTCCCTGCCATTCGGCGCTGTGTAAAGTGCGCAATTCGTGCTTGCCGAACCAGCTCAGGGCCAGGGGCTGGAATCCCATCAATAATCCGCGCAACGCCGAGCGGGGGCGACGTGCGCCCCTTGCCACCAATGCGATGCGGCCGCAATTGCGGCTGAGCACTTCCAGCACCAGGCTGGTTTCACGAAAGGGGTAGCTGTGCAGGACGAAGGCGGGTTGGTCTTCCAGCCGGTGTTTAGGCGCGGTCATTCATAACCCAGTGATTTCAAGACTTGTGCATTGTCCGCCCAGCCGCTGCGCACTTTGATCCATACTTCGAGAAACACTTTGGCGCCGAACATTTTTTCCATGTCGAGCCGCGCCTGCGTGGCAATTTCTTTGAGCTTGGCGCCGTTCTTGCCGATCAGCATGACTTTGTGCGCTTCTTTGTCCACCAGGATAGCGGCATGAATTCTGCGCATGCCGCTTTCTTCCTGCTTGAATTGTTCGATGATCACGCTGACCGAGTAAGGCAGCTCTTCGCCGGTGAAACGGAAGATTTTTTCGCGCAGCAATTCGGCGGCAAGAAAGCGCTCGTTGCGGTCGGTGATTTCGTCTGCGGCATAGATGGGATCACCCAGCGGCAGATACTGGCGGATGGCTTCCAGCAGGGTGTCGAGTTGCTTGTCGAGCTTGGCGCTGACCGGCACGATGGCGGCGAAATGAAACTCGGTGGCAATGCCTTCGATAAAAGGCAGCAGCTCGCTTTTGTCGACCATGACGTCCACTTTGTTGATCACCAGGATCACCGGCACGTCCTTCGGCAACATCTTCAATACTTGCTGGTCGCGCTCGTCGTAGTGACGCGCTTCGAGCACAAACAGCACCACATTCACGTCGCGCATGCTGTTGGTGACCACGCGGTTCATGCCGCGATTGAGCGCATTCATGTGCTGGGTCTGAAAACCCGGTGTATCCACGAACACAAACTGGCTGTGGTCGTCGGTCAGAATACCGGTGATGCGATGGCGCGTGGTCTGCGCTTTGCGTGAAGTAATACTTATTTTTTGCCCGATCAAATGATTGAGCAGGGTGGATTTGCCGACGTTAGGGCGTCCTACAATAGCGATAAAACCGCTATGAAACGTGGGGGGGGTACTCATGATTTTGTGTTGAGTTGTAAATAAGCTGCTTCGGCGGCGGCCTGCTCCGCTGCACGGCGGCTGACACCTTCACCGCGCGTGGTCAGCTTTAATTGCGCGATCTCGCACTCCACCTGAAAAAGTTGTGCATGCGCCTCGCCCTGGGTGGCAATCACTGTGTATTTTGGCAAGAACAAGTGCTTGCCTTGCAGGTGTTCTTGCAACAGGGTTTTGGCATCCTTGCCCAGCGTCTGCACGTCAGCCTGCGCAATGAACGGCACATACAGCCCCAGTACCACCTTTTGCGCAGCCGCGAAACCGGCATCTACAAACACCGCGCCGAACAAGGCTTCCATTGTGTCAGCAAGGATGGACGGACGGCGAAACCCGGCGCTCTTGCGTTCGCCATC
>CAIQPV010000127.1 GCA_903873725.1 uncultured Nitrosomonadales bacterium | reverse complement strand
TTACATCACAAATCTGGCGGAGTGGACGGGACTCGAACCCGCGACCCCCGGCGTGACAGGCCGGTATTCTAACCAACTGAACTACCACTCCAAAATCTTGCCGCTACGGAACCGAATAACCTGACCGAGACGATGTTTCAACAGCCTTGGTTAAATTCGATTATTGGACACCTCTACCAGCAGCACCACAAAAACTCTTGTTGCACTTTTGAAACGATGCAGTCCTGTACCGTGCAACGGCGCGCATTATATTCATTGCACACTTTCTTGTCCATAGATTACTTGCGCTTCTGCCATGCAGCTAAAAAGGTAACTTCGTGCGGGAACAAAAGCGCCGGAACTTCGCCATCGGAAAGGCCAATTTCATCTGCCTGAAATCATGGCGTGAACTGTGCTGATTTTTCCGGCGATTTGCTGCAGCGGCATTTCCTCGCAAACCGCCCCCAGTTTCATCGCTTCTTTCGGCATTCCGTACACTACGCAAGTATCCTCATTTTCGCCGATGGTGTAGGCTCCGGCATCGCGCATTTCCCTGAGGCCGCGTGCGCCATCGTCGCCCATTCCGGTCATGATGATGCCCAATGCATTCTTTCCGGCAAATTTGGCAACCGAGCGAAATAACACATCCACCGATGGCCGGTGGCGGTTCACCAGCGGTCCATCTATTACCTCTACGTGGTATTGAGCGCCGCTGCGCTTGAGCATCATATGTTTGCCGCCCGGCGCAATCAGTGCGCGGCCCGGGATCACGCGGTCATTGTTTTTGGCTTCCAGCACCTCGATCTGGCACAGGCTGTTCAACCGCTGGGCAAACGCCTCGGTAAACATTTCCGGCATGTGCTGCACGATCACGATGCCCGCGCATATGCGCGGCAGCGCAGTCAGCACGACTTCCAGGGCCTGCGTGCCGCCGGTGGAAGTGCCGATGGCGACAATCTGTTCGGAGGTCAGCCCCAGATTTGACGCACCCGGAGGAGCGAGTATGGCATCTGCATTCAGTTTCGGGCTTATGCTGACGGGACGCAATGTGGTATCCACCAGTCGGCGCACATTGGCACGCGAGGCGGCCTTGACGGATTCAACAAGGTCGTTGGACGCATCTTCCAGAAGAAAACGTTTTACGCCCATCTTGGGCTTGGTAATGATGCTGGTGGCGCCGGCCGCAAGCGCCTGCATGGTTGCCTGAGCGCCTTTTTCAGTAAGGGTGGAACAGATTACTACCGGCGTCGGCCGCTCGGCCATGAGTTTGTGCAGGAAGGTAATGCCATCCATGCGCGGCATTTCAATATCCAGAACAATCACATCCGGCCACTGTGCTTTCATTTTTTCCATGGCAAAGATGGGATCCATGGCAGTGCCGATGACCTGGATAGACGGGTCGGACTCCAGCACTTGTTTGACAACCTCGCGCACCACGGCTGAATCGTCCACGATCAAAACTTTTATTTTTTCCATATTATCGTGAGCCTTTAGCTTCCGGTTTTCCTGTGGTCCACATGGGTCAACCTTACTTCACCGCTCCACACGTCGAATTCAATTTTTCGGTGGCCAAAACTGCCGAGGTGGCAATATGTTACGGTGAATCCCTGTTCTTCGAGCAAACTATAAGCCATTTCTATATTTTGTTTGCCAATTTCCATTCCACTCGCGGCCTGCTCATCGAACATGTTCCCGCCGCCATATACGTTAACTTGATATTGCGCCGGTATGGTACGGCGTTTCTTAAGTTCAAGCATGAACAATTCCATTGCTTCATCGCCATATTTCCCGTCCGGGGGAGTATTGCCGCGCGGCTGCTTGCGGCTGGGCAGCATGTAATGGCACATCCCCCCGTGAGCGAGCAGCGGATGCCACAAGACGATCGAAACACATGACCCCAGCAGGGTGGTAATGCGCAGCTTTCCCTCGCCAAAGCAAAAATCACCCGGCCTGAGGTAAACTTCGCGGATTAGGCCGGTCACCGGCATGTTCACAACCTCCTGTATACGGTTGGCTTCACCTGCGTGATGGCGCTGCTAATACCGTTCAGCGATTCGGAATGGCCGACAATCAAATAGCCTCCATTTTTCAGGCACGGTACCAGATTGGCAATGACGCGCTGTTTGGTCGGAATGTCAAAGTAGATAAGCACATTACGCAAAAAAATCACGTCGAAATCGCCAACTTTTTTCATGTTCTCAACATTCAAGTTCAAATGTTCGAAACTCACATGCTGACGCAGTTTTTTGTCAATTAAAAAAGTGCCTTCCTGCTCGCCCTTGCCCTTCAGGCAA
Source organism: uncultured Nitrosomonadales bacterium (assembly GCA_903873725.1). Classification (GTDB taxonomy): domain Bacteria; phylum Pseudomonadota; class Gammaproteobacteria; order Burkholderiales; family Gallionellaceae; genus CAIQPV01. Next base: position 4,587 of record CAIQPV010000127.1, on the reverse strand, counting down.
TATTTTTTCAGGTACTCCTGGGGAATCTTTTCCGCCTCCGACATGCGGTAGTGTCCGCGTCGCGCCTGTTCCAATACGGAGTTGCTGATGTCGGTACCGAGAATTTCCCATGACCCGCCCACTCCCAGTTTGTCTGCCAGGATCATGGCTATGGTATAGGCCTCAGCACCGATTGATGCAGCGGCACTCCAAACACGAAACACCGTTCCCTGCTTGATGCCGGGAGGAATGATTTGTTTGAGAAAATCGAAATGCTGCGGCTCGCGAAAAAAATAGGTTTCATTGGTGGTAAGCAAGTCCACCATGTAATCCAGTTCTTGAGTATGAACCGGATCTGTTACATATTTGAAATATTGCGTGTAGGTATCCAGGCCCAGCGCAGTCAGCCGCTTGGACAGCCTGCCGGTAAGCAGCACTTTTTTTGAATCGTTGAGAGTTATCCCCGTAATGTCGTACAGCAGGCTGCTTAAACGTTTGTATTCTGTATCGTTGATGTCGTAATTCATAATTTGAAACTACATAACGGGTATGGCAAATGGCCGCCCTTGATAACGAAACTTATTTGTCATTCCCACGCAGAGCATGGGAAGGATCAAATATTGCGATTTAGGGCGTTTTGCCAATCCTCTGCAAAATTACAGGTTAAAACTGCAACGCAGCAGTCAGCGAGCTTACCTCTTCCGCCGCTTCCCTGAGGATAAGCGTCAGCGTTTCCTCACCGATCACCATTTCTATATTTGCCGCCGTGACTTCTCCTGCCTCCCCGCCCTCCAGTTGATGTAATGGAGAGGGCACCGGGGCAAGGCCTTCGGCAAGCAACAAGGTATCCGCCAGCGTCACCGGCGGCATGGCAAGGAAGCCATCCCAATAGGCACCAATGGCAACCGCCACCGATTCCGGCACGGATAGTTTATTGAGTATTTGACGGCCGATTTCGACTTCACCGCCCTCAAGCCAGTCGGTAAAATCGCCATCCAGCAACCCCGGAAAATCCACAGCACGCGAGAGCATGTAAAAACCGCCGATCTCGTGAATAATACCCGCGAACATGGCAGTTTCCGGATCAAGATGAGTGACGTGACGCGCGATCACATTGGCAAGCGAAGCAACATGGGCGGTGTGTTCCCACAGCTTGTTAACGAGCGCAAGGTGTTTCTGGTCAGTTGATTTCCCCGCCATTTGGCGCGTTACCAGCGCCATCGCCAATGACCGTACCGTACTGAACCCGAGACGTGTCACCGCCACCCGCACATCGGTAATATCCTGCCCGGAACGGTTGTAAACTGCGGAGTTGGCAATCGCGATGACCCGCGCGGAGAGCAACGGTTCCGCCTGTATCAGTCTGGCCGCAGCATCAACAGGACAATCCGGATCGTCAAGTGCCTGCCGCACCTTGAGCGCAACCTGGGCACCGGTCGGAAACGACAACTCGCCTTGTGCAACCTGGCCGGCAATTGCCTTGAAAGCCTCACGTTTATCCATGGGGTGTATTCTACATCCAATATATTGCATGTAGAATACAGTTATTAAGGCTAAATGACGATCACCTGATTCCCGGTACCACCCCAATTCCATGAACGACCTCACCCATCAAACAGGCAAAGATTTCGAACGCATAGCAAGAAACATCAATCCCGGCGGATGGGCAATCGAAACCGAGCGGCCCATCTCTACCCTGCTCGGTTCTTGCGTAGCCGTTTGCCTGTATGATCCGAAACTGAAACTCGGCGGCATGAACCATTTCTTGCTGCCAAAGCTTACGAACTCTGCCAACTCCGATATTGACGTGATTATGAACGGCGATTATTCGATGGAAGTATTGGTCAACGGTCTGCTCAACAAGGGTGCCCAAAAATCCAGGCTGGTCGCCAAGGCTTTCGGTGGCGGAACTATCGTCAGCTCGATAAACATGGACATAGGCGGGCGCAATTCAGCGTTTGCCCACGAATGGCTGGAGCGCGAGGGTATCCCGCTCGTTGCCTCCGATTTTAACGGACCATGGTCGCGCAAGGTGGTTTTCGTGCCCCAGAACGGTGATGCTTTCTGCCGGCGTATTCCTACGACTCAGGCCAGCGCAGACATGGTTGCCAAAGCGGAACAGGAATACGAACGTTCCCTGGCCGCGCAAAAGAAAGAACCCGTCAAAAAGATCGAGTTGTTTTAGTTATAATCGGCATGAAGAAATTACTTCGGCATGTCGGGTAAATGGTTTCGCGCATAACCCGACACACGGTCTAAAGTTATAACTTGCCAAGCCTACAGCAATAGCTCCACTGTTACACTCTACCGAAGATTTCTCCCGGATCATGCAACAGCCGCCGTCTGTTCTGCAGGCACCATACCGGCAGCCTCTCCGAGCATGGAAAGTTCATCCACCGACAGCACCTTGTTGGCATTCAGGATGATCACGAACTTGCCCGCCACCTTGCCCATGCCATGCATGAAGTCCACGCGTATCTTGGCCCCGAATGCGGGCGGCGGTTCGATCTCGCTGCGCGGTATCTCCAGCACTTCCGACACGCTGTCCACCATCACCCCGATATCCTGCTTCGATTCATCGCCGTTTTCCACCTCGATGATGACGATGCACGTGCGACGCGATACTTCGGTCCGGCTGCGCCCGAAGCGCGCCGACAAATCCACTACCGGCACCACGCTCCCGCGCAGGTTGATCACCCCCCGGATGAAACCCGGCATCATCGGCACTTCCGTCAAGCTGCCATACTCGATGATTTCCTTGATGTTGAGGATGGCAATGGCAAACATCTCGCCGCTTAACAGGAATGTCAGGTATTGCTGCTCCTCGCCGACCGCCGCCGCATTGCCCGCAACGACCGGCATATTTTTCGCCTGTGTCATGGCAGTCTCCTTCTAGAAACGGTCAAAGTCCTGTTCATTGGGCGCTCCGGCAACATGCTTTTCAGCCTGTTTGGGGGCGATCGCTTTGGCTGGCCTGGGGCTGTGCTGGAGATGGCTCGTCCCGGCACTGCGGCGCACTGCGGTGACGCTCCTGGCTCCTCCCGTGTCCAGCTTGAAGAACGTCATCAACTGTTGCAATTGTGCCGTCTGGCTACCCATTTCTTCCGATGTCGCCGCCAGTTCTTCGGAAGCCGAGGCATTCTGCTGCGTGATCTGGTTCAACTGCCCCATCGCGCTGTTGATCTGCGACACGCCGCTCGATTGCTCCGACGACGCCGAGGCGATTTCCTGCACCAGGTCGGAAGTCTTGTTGATGCTGGGCACGATCTCGTCCAGCAGCTTGCCGGCCTTTTCCGCCAGGCTCACGCTGCTGCCCGCCAGTTCGCCGATTTCCTGTGCGGCAATCTGGCTGCGTTCGGCCAGTTTGCGCACTTCTGCCGCCACCACCGCAAATCCCTTGCCGTGTTCGCCGGCACGCGCCGCTTCGATCGCCGCGTTCAACGCCAGCAGGTTGGTCTGGTAGGCGATGTCGTCCACGATGCCGATCTTGCCCGCTATCTTCTTCATCGCATCAACCGTGCTGCTCACCGCCTGCCCGCCTTCGGTCGCTTCCTTCGCCGCCTTGCCCGCCATGCTGTCGGTCACCTTGGCGTTCTCGGTGTTCTGGTTGATCGAGGCAGTCATCTCCTCAATCGAGGCGCTGGTTTCTTCCACGCTGGCCGCCTGTTCGCTGGAGGCCTGGCTCAGGCTTTGCGCTGTCGCGCTGATTTCTTCCGAGGCGCTGGCCAGGGCTTCCGCACTCTGGTTCACCGCCGTGATGGTTTCGGCCAGTTTGGCCACCGTGTTGTTGACCGTGTTCTTGAAGTCGTTGAGCTGGCCTTTGTAATTGCCCTTGACGGTCTGGGTCAGGTCGCCCTTTTCCATTTCCATCAGCACCGACACCGCTTCGTTCACCGGCAGGATGATGCCGTCCAGCGTCTGGTTAACCCCGCTCACCAGTTGCTTCCAGCCCCCCTGGAACAGTTCGGCGTTGGCACGTTTCTCCAGTTCGCCGTTGGCGGCTCCCTGAATGATGATGTCGGTCTGTGCCAGCAGGTCGTTCATCATCTTGACCGCATTGTTGAGGTTGATCTTGATGGTGTTGTACTGGCCTTTGTACTCGGTCACGATGGTCGGGGGAATGACTCCCCTGGAGATCTTGTCCACGTAATCGGCGGTCACGTTCAGCGGATCGACAATGTTAACCACCGTCTTGTTGACGCCTTCCACCAATTGCTTCCAGCCGCCCTGGAACAGGCTGGCATCAGCACGCTTGTCCAGTTCTCCATCCGCTGCGCCCTTGATCAGGATGTCAGTCTGTGCCAGCAGGTCGTTCATCATCTTGACCGCGTTGTTGAGGTTAAGCTTGATGACGTTGTACTGTCCCTTGTACTCGGTCACGATCACCGGCGGGATCACGCCCTTGGCGATCTTGTCCACATAGTCGGCGGTCACGTTCAGCGGATCGACAATGTTGGTCACCGTCTGGTTGACGCCTTGCACCAGTTGTTTCCAGCCGCCCTGGAACATCTCCGGATTGGCACGTTTGTCCAGTTGTCCGTTGGCCGCGCCCTGGATCAGGATGTCGGTCTGCGCCAGCAGGTCATTCATCATCTTGACCGCGTTGTT
>CAIQPV010000126.1 GCA_903873725.1 uncultured Nitrosomonadales bacterium | reverse complement strand
TTCTGTTGTTGCATCTCCTGAAAACGCACCAGTTCCTGGAATTCAACTCGACGATGGCGTCCAACCTTGCGGCACTTTAGGCCACCATCTTCAATTTGTTTGATGACATAGGGGCGCGACACGTTCAAGAAGCCAGCCGCTTCTTGCGTGGTCAGTTCGTGCTTTTGCGGAATTAACATGATGGGTTGCTGTTGCCCCATCAGACCCAGCAAATCGGCTATCGCACGCAGTGCCTGAGGTGGCAGTTCAATCGTTGGTGGCTTATCGGCAGAGTTCCTACCCTCCTCCACCAGAACAATCTTTGGCGCACGAGAGTGATCCAGCGCAGCCATGATGCAGCGCTGTGCAGTTTTGGCCATTTCGGCTTCATGCGCATTGCTCACCGGTTCCAGCACATTGTTGTGGCTCATCTTTAACCCCATGTTTTGATCGTTTTAGCGTGTGCCAATACGGCCATCTTCTACAGTCGGCAAGTATAGTCATTTTCGAATTTGCATTCGAAGCAAATGAATTTATGACGTTGTAGCGTCATGTTCTAGAATGCACAGAAATAGACCCACTCTGGGCGAATTGGGGAAGAACCTATGGGTAAAACCACTGACCAGGCCAGCGTCAGTGCACCGGTAACGACAGACGTTGCACAGATGCCGCCGCCACAGCCACGCGCCCGCGGTCAAAAGCCAATGGTGGCCATGTCATTCAGGATTTCACGTCAGGACTGGGAGCGCCTGCACTTGCTGGCCATGACGGAAGGGGTCAGCATCAACACGCTAACCCTGCGGGGGCTGTCAAAGCTGTTTGAAGAGCGGGGACTACCAGGCCTCACAGTTAGCTGATTTCGTATAGATAACTATATAGCAATCTATACAAAAATTCATGTTTAAATTGAAAACTTGGCCGTGGGCAACCTAGGTGCAGCTCGAACAACGATAAGTAGAAGACACAGGGAATAAAGAATGCTGGACGACATCAAAAAAACACTTTGGGCCACTGCATGTTGGCGCCGACACGAACTTGACCCAGGCTGCCGATTACCAGTGACCCACCCCCTCGGTCAGATAACCCGCGTGGCGCCGCGATTTCAATCGCTTTGCACAGGGTCAGTCAAAGTCGGCAGTGTGGGTCAAATAGTCGTCGGCCGCAACAAAGATATGTCAAATTTATTGAAAATAAGAGGCCCGGTCGGCGAGAAAAAAGCCAGCGCCACGATGCTGGCTTTGCGTAGTGCTGGACAAATCCCGCTGGTTTGGGCGTAGAGCCCCTTGAAGGTGGTGGGTAGTTTGAAACACACCCCACTGCTGCGTTCCGACGGTGGACCGAAAGCGCCCATTTTCAGAAGGCTGCCTGATTCTGTTTCTGCCCGGTGTGGATTGCGCGCTCGTGCCAATCGGCCTGAATGGGGGGGTGGCAGCCCCCCCCAGAGATGCTGGTAATTGCGTTGCGGCCTCTTTAATAGATAGCTATAATGCTATCTATATTTATGGAAGTGTATTCATGATCTACGCAGTCGTAAACACCAAAGGCGGAGTGGGGAAAACCACAACGGCGGTGCACTTGGCCACCATGCTATCTCGTACAGGAGAGACCCTGTTGATAGACGGTGACCCGCAAGCCAGTGCTGCGAGCTGGGCCGCGTGGAGGCGTGATAACGCCGAGCATGGCCCGAGCCCCACCACGACCTGCCTGGCAGGCAAAGCCATTCTTTCCGAAGGCAAGCCGCTGGCTTCCAAGTACGCGCACGTGGTGGTGGACGCCGGGGGGCGAGATTCGGTTGGTTTGCGCTCAGCCCTGTTGTTGGCACAGATGGCCATCGTTCCCATCGGTGCGAGCAACCTCGATGCTGCTGCCATGACCGATTTGCTCGAAGTCGTCGAGTTGAGTCGGGATTACAACCCCGACCTGGATGTGCGCGTGTTGCTGACCCGTGTCGATCCACGTACCAAAGACACAGCGGAAATGATGGAGTTCCTGGCCGAGCAAAAACTGACCGTTCTTCCAACGAAGGTTTGCGAGCGAGTAGCTTTCCGGCGCGCAATCGGGGAGGGCGTTATCGTCCAGGAGCTGGGCAAAGATCAGGCAGCTATTGCCGAAATTGAAGCGTTTTTTCGTGAGGTGCAAGCATGAAGGCAAAACCCAATACAGACCAGTTCAAGCCTCATAAGGACCCATCCAGTTTCCTGGAAGGCGGAGCTGCGGATGCCTCCGACAAGTCTGCCAAAAAGCCCGCAAAGCTTGTTGAGCCCGTCTTTGAGGCCAAGGTGCATCGGGAGCAAAAGGTCTTCCGTCTGCCGCTTGATCTGATCAACACGCTCAAGCGTGAGGCCTACGAGAGGTCAGTGAAAACAGGCTCTCGTGTGACGGAGACTGAGTTGGTTGAGCAGTCGCTCCGGATGTTTCTTGGCTAATAGCTATATAGATAGCTATTATGAGTAATCACAACAAAGGCCCTGTGCCACATCAGAAGCTGACAACCAAGCGCGGTCAGGATGATTGGGTGAAATACGCCGTTACCACGGGAATGGGTGAGGCTGCAGCTCGGGTTTTGGTTGCTAGGATGGCCTCGCAACCAAAACCCGAAGTCAAGCAGAAGAAGCCAACCACTGTACGGATCATCCGGGAGCCAATCCCCCCCAGCGAGAGCGGGTTGTTCATGGATGTTCCATTACCTACGCCGCAGACTGCTCCAATAGCGGCAATACACGCCAAGAAAAAGAAGTCCGCTTCACTAGCCGTTGAAATCATCCAACTCCCTTTGTGGCCGGATGTGGTGCGGTCACTTCCCAATGAGATTCTTCGCTCAGCGCTTTTCAACGCAAGAAATCGTAGAACTCCGCGAGCCATGATGAAAAGTGAGCCCATTGCCATCATTGGAGATGGGCGAATCACCTATCGAGGTGAAGAGCTACGTCAAGATGATGAAACGGTGTGGCTGCAGCTTGTCCACTTGGCCAGGCGACATGTGGTTGGCCAGCTTGTTGAGTTCACTGCGTACTCGTTTTGCAAGGACATTGGTTGGCCCATCGGTAAAAGGAGCTACGACCGGCTCAAAGAGTCTTTGCGGCGCATGCAAGCCACTGGTCTAGATGTGTATAGCAAGCGGCTTGATCGGGGTGTCAGCCTGTCCATGATTCCATTTTTCGAATACGAAGATAGCGAGACACAAAAATCCCTGCCACGTTGGCGAGTTCGCATTGCTCCGGAGCTGGTGGACCTTTTTGGCAACGAGCATTACACGCGCATAGAGTGGGAGCAGCGACTCAAATTGCCTGCCGGGTTGGCAACATGGCTTCATGGATACCTAGCTTCCCATAGGGTGCCGCACCCTATCAAGATTGACACGATTGCCCTTGGATCAGGGATGAATACAGTCGAAAAAACGGAACTTCGGAGGTTGATTAAACGTGCGCTGGGGAACCTAGTTGATTGTGGTTTCTTGGTGAGCTTCGATATATCTGGCGATCTTGTCACCGTCAAGCGAGCTCCTAACAACCACTCAGGGCTGAAATAGTGCCTCAACAACCACTTTTTTGACTCACTAAAAACAGGTGCTGTTGCAAATATCATATTGTGTTTTGACCCATGGTCTGGGCCACTGCCACTCAAAGAAAACAGCCAAATAGGCGTGTACCGTTGGGTTAGTTGGGCCTTTTTCGCCGATTTCTGAGCGGTTTTCTAGGCCAACAGCTCGAACGGCTGTGTTATCCACAGCATTGTGTTTTGACCCATGGTCATTTTTGCTGAAATCGAAGCCTGGCGCGGCCTACGGACTGTTTCAGGAATCGTTTCGGCACTTATCCACAGCATTGTGTTTTGACCCATGACACTATTGTGTTTAGACCCATGGACTATTGTGTTTTGACCCATTGTGGATAACCCGCAAAGCTAAGCCTGGCGCGGGCTGCAGGCCGATTCAAAACACCGCTAACCTGTATTTAACCTTTATTTAACCAAAGGGAACCCTACGGGCAAAAGACACGCTGATAGCAGGCAGCATCGACACACAACCAGAACCACATCCAACAGTCCCCCACGGGGGACATGACAGACCCCCCTATCGAGTTGGCACTACGTGTCCAACTCTCCGGCGTGCCGCCCGCCTACGGCTCCTGGCTGCTAACCCCCCCAACCCCCTCTACACGAGGGGGAGAAACAGCCGGTTAGGCAAAAAGGCCGTGGGAAGTGAGCGACATCCCAAAAAATCAACACACGTTGCAAGATCACTGCCATTGCTTGTTCGTTTGGACACGGATACGGCCTGGTGCAGACGCAGCACCCCACGGCAGCGTTTTTCTGAGCCGCACAAGGGGTTGGCAGGGTGCATGTGCTTATTGCGTCCTAGCCCGTTTAAACGCATTTCCTTGTTCCTTTTCTGCTAGGTGGTTGGTCCCCGGTGGAATCGGTGTTTTCTGGCCCTGGCTGTGACCTGCCAGTGCGTTGATGTGGCCGCCGCTCGCCTGCGGCTTGGTTAATTTGTTTATTAGTTCGTTAGTTTATTTGTTGTGATAAAATGGGGCATTGCCCACTCCATTCACGCCCTCAAGGAGGTCTGCCATGCGTCCCGTTGAATTTAGTCCCGAATCCATCATCAGTGCCGGTCAGGATCTGCAAGCCACTGGTCGAAACATCACCGGCTTTGCCTTGCGCCAGAAGGTCGGTGGTGGCAATCCTTCCAGGTTGAAGCAGGTGTGGGATGAAC
>CAIQPV010000125.1 GCA_903873725.1 uncultured Nitrosomonadales bacterium | reverse complement strand
GTTTCCATGGGCAATCCGCATGCAGTGCAGGTAGTGGCGGATGTCGAACACGCCCCTGTCGTTGCACAGGGTGCGCTGATTGAACACCACCCCCGATTCCCCAACCGGGTAAATGCCGGTTTCATGCAAGTGCTGGACCGCAATCACATCAGGTTGCGAGTGTATGAGCGCGGTGCGGGTGAAACATTGTCCTGCGGCACCGGCGCATGCGCGGCAGTAGTGACGGGCATCAAGCGCGACCTGCTGGATAATCACGTGCAGGTTGCCACCAAGGGCGGCGTGCTGAACATCGCCTGGGCAGGGGATAGCGCACCGGTGCTGATGACCGGGCCTGCGATTAGCTCATTCACAGGCGAAATAAACTTATAGACTGACCACCACATGAAAGCCACCATATGAATGCTGAAGATGTCGCACAGTATCTGCAAGACAACCCGCAATTTTTCGATACTTACGCCGGAATGCTGGCGGAAATTGCCATTCCCCATCCTTACGGAGGGCGCACCGTTTCGCTCCCCGAGCGGCAGATGCTGACCCTGCGGGAAAAAAACAAGGGGCTGGAAAAAAAGTTGCGTGAGATGCTGGATTTCGCCCAGGAGAACGATGCCCTGCAACACAAGGTGCATCTATTCACTCTGGCAATGTTCGGCACCCATGATCTGATGGGATTGCAGGATACCGTCGCGGGCAGCCTGCGCGAAATATTCTCCGTACCCCATGTTGCGCTGCACATCTGGAAAGGCCTGCCGCCCAGCGCCGAAGTTCTGGCATTTTCCGACGAGCATAAACAACCGGTGTGCACACATCACGCGGTGCATGAAACGCTGCATTGGTTTGGCGAGGCAGCGCCGCACCTGCGTTCGTTTGCCTACCTGCCGTTGCGTGCCAACGAACAATCCATCGGCCTGCTGGTGCTTGCCAGCGAAGATGCGCATCGTTTCTACCCCGAAATGGGTACGGTGTTCCTGCAACGCATTGCTGAAACCGTGAGCAGCGCGCTACAGCCGCGTTTGTAATATGCCGGAGGCAGTTGCGCAACCCCGGCATGACACCCTGCACGGTTTTCTCGCGCACCTGCTCAACGAGCGGCAATACTCGCCGCTCACCGCCGAGAATTATGCCCGTGATATTCGCCGCCTGTTCGAGCTTGCCGGTACCATACCGTTTGACCAACTGCAAAGCCACCACATCCGCCGATACGTCGCACAACTGCACGGACAAGGTTTGGGCGGTAAAACGCTGGCGCGGATGTTATCGGCATGGCGCAGTTTTTATGCCTACCTGATGCGTGAACACAAATACCACGGCAATCCCTGCGTCGGGCTGCGCGCGCCAAAATCGGCCCGCAACCTTCCTCATGCGCTGTCACCCGACGAAGCGGTGCGCATGGTGGAGCTGCCAACCGATGATGGCCCGCTGGCAGTACGCGACAAGGCGATGTTCGAGCTGTTTTATTCTTCCGGCCTGCGGCTGGCGGAACTGGTCGGGCTCGATCCAAAAGCACTGGACCTTGACGATGCTTCCGTGCGCGTCACCGGCAAGGGCAACAAAACGCGCATCGTGCCGCTGGGCAGCCACGCCATTACCGCACTGCAAACCTGGCTGGCGGTGCGTCCAACGCTGGCTAAAAATGACGACGCGCTGTTTATCAATCGCAACGGAGGCCGTATCAGCGCACGTTCTGTGCAACTGCGCATGAAAGAATGGGGCATTAAACAGGGCATTACCAGCGGCGTGCATCCGCATTTATTGCGCCACTCCTTCGCAACGCACGTGCTTCAATCAAGCGGTGATTTGCGCGCAGTGCAGGAAATGCTCGGCCATGCCAGCATCTCAACCACGCAGGTTTATACCCATCTCGATTTTCAGTATCTGGCTAAAATTTACGATTCTGCCCATCCGCGTGCCAAGAAGAAAACATGAGCACCAGAAAGACAAAATCCACTTCTGCTCCGCACCGCCAATCACAAGGAAACAGCGATTTTCGTAACCGGAAAAAGCACCGGGAAAAATCACTTGGCGATCTGAAAAACATACGGCGCAGCATGCCGCAGTTGCACGCCGGTGTGCCTACCTCCCAACCCGCCATCATTCTCAAAGAGGGGCGCGAAAAATCCCTGCTGCGACGTCACCCGTGGATTTTTTCCGGCGCGGTTGAATGTGTAAATGGCGCACCCGCAAACGGCGACACGCTTCCCGTGCGTGGCGCACAAGGCGAATTCCTCGCTTGGGCTGCATACAACTCCGGTTCGCAAATTACCGCCCGGGTCTGGTCATGGCTGGAGACGGAAAAGATTGATGCCGATTTTTTCCGCAAGAAAATTATCTGCGCATTGGCTACCCGTAAAGATCTCCAACTGGCACAACACAGTAGCGGTATGCGTTTAATTCATGGCGAATCGGATGGCTTGCCGGGATTGATCGCAGACCAATACGGTGACGTGCTGGTAATGCAGGTCGGCAGTGCGGGAGCGGAACGTTGGCGCGATACCTGCGCCGATATTTTGCAGGATTTATGCAATCCCGCATGCATTTATGAACGCTCCGATTCCGATTCGCGCACACTGGAGGGACTGGAGTTGCGCAACGGCGTTCTGCGCGGCATATTGCCGGACAACGTGGAAGTGTTGGAACACGGGCTTCGTTTTATGGTTAATGTGGCGGCGGGGCAAAAGACCGGTTTTTATCTCGACCAACGGGACAACCGCGCACTGACTGAAAAGCTGGCACGCGATAAAGATGTGTTGAATTGTTTTTGTTACACCGGCGGATTCTCTTTGTATGCCTTGCGCGGCGGCGCTAAATCGGTATTGTCAATAGACGCATCCGGCGAGGCGTTGCGGCTCGCCGAAGAAAACCTGGCGCGCAACAGTCTGGATGCGGCACGTGCCGAATGGCAGGAAGCAGACGTATTTCAGGCGCTGCGCAAGCTGCGCGACCAAGGTCGTTCATTCGACCTCATCATCCTCGACCCGCCAAAATTCGCGCCGACCGCAGCCTTCGCCGAAAAGGCTGCGCGCGGCTACAAGGACATCAACCTGCTCGGCTTCAAGCTGCTCAGACCGGGCGGCATCCTCGCCACCTATTCCTGCTCCGGCGGCATCTCCGAAGAACTGTTCCAGAAAATCATCGCCGGTGCAGCACTCGATGCCGGGGTGGATGCGCAGATCATTTATCACCTGCACGCCAGCGCGGATCATCCGGTACTGCTCAGCTTCCCTGAAGGCGCATATTTGAAAGGGCTGGTGTTGCGGGCAGGATTGTAACTGGCAAGGTTCCTTTGAGTTTGCCCGAATCCTCAATCCTTATGGCTGTGCAGTTTCAGCATTGCCGCTTCCAGTTTGCCATCTACAATGAGCGGTGCCACATCCAGTGCGCGCCGCATGGCGTCTTCGATCAATTCCTTTTCCTCGCGGCGCGGCGCATTCAGCACATAGTCCGACACGCCGGCGCGGTCGCCGGGGTGTCCGATGCCTAGACGCAGCCGCCAGAAATCGCGGGTGCCGAGGTGAGCGATAATGTCTTTCAATCCATTGTGGCCACCATGTCCGCCGCCCAGTTTCAATTTGGCGCTGCCGGGCGGTAAATCAAGCTCGTCATGCACCACCAGAATGTGCTGCGGGACGATTTTGTAGAACTGCGCCAGTGCTCCCACCGCCCGCCCGCTGACGTTCATGAAGGTCTGTGGCTTGAGCAGGAATAATTCGCGGTCGTGCACCTGTCCGCGCGCCGCCAAACCATGAAACTTGGCTTCCGCTTTGAAAGTATATTGATGAGCATGGGCAAACTCGTCCACCCACCAGAATCCGGCATTGTGGCGGGTAGCTGCGTATTCGCGTCCGGGGTTACCTAAACCAACGAATAATTTAATTTCGCTCATGGATACCACACAATAAAAAAACCCGCCATGCAATCGAACAAAGCATGGCGGGTTTTTAACCGGCAGAGCTTATGCCACTTACTTTGCCGCAGGTTTGGCGGCAGGCTTCGCAGCGGCAGGCTTCGCAGCGGTAGGCTTCGCAGCGGCAGGTTTCGCTTCGGCAGCAGGAGCGGCTTCAACTTCAGCCGTTGCCGCCGCTTCCACCGCGCCACGCGGTATCTGGACAGTCGCAACCACTGCGTCACCAAGATGCCCATGACCCGCGACTTCAACACCTTTGGGCAGCTTGATGTCGGCCACATGGATGGAATGGCCGATTGCCAGGCTGGACAGATCAACCTCGATAAACTCCGGCAAGTCGGCCGGCAAGCAGACAATATTCAGGTCATTCATCACGTGGCTGACAATCCCGCCGCTCAGTTTCACGCCGGGTGATATCTCGGCATTGGCGAAATGCAACGGCACCTTCATGTGAATTTTCTTGTCTTTCGATACGCGCTGAAAATCGATATGCTGGACTTGCTGGCGGAATGGGTGCATAACAAAATCGCGCAGCAGCACTTGTTGTTTTTCCCCGTCCAGATCAAGCGTGAGCACCGATGCATGGAAGGTTTCTTTGCGCAGGCTGTGAAACAGGTCGTTATGGTCAATATCGATCAGAGCGGGTTCGCCATCGCCATACACAATGCCGGGTACACGGCCTGCCTTGCGCAGACGGCGGCTCGCACCCGTTCCTTGCGCCTTGCGGGTTGTTGCAGCTATTTCAGTTGTCATTTTACTTCTCCACTTCAAATTTGGAACCACCCGCGACCAGGTGGTTCCAGGTTATCGGCCACCAAATGGTGGCCGGTTAAAATTTGCTAGTCAATAAACAGCGAACTGACTGATTCCTCCGCATTGATGCGGCGCATGGTTTCGGCCATCAGTTCCGCCACGCTCAATTGGCGGATGCGCTTGCACGCACGTGCTTCTTCGCGCAACGGGATGGTATCGGTCACTACCAGCTCATCCAGCGCAGAATTCTCGATGCGCCCGATTGCAGGGCCGGACAAGACCGGGTGCGTACAGTATGCAATTACCCGTTCCGCCCCTTTTTCTTTCAACGCCGCAGCCGCTTCGCACAAGGTGTTGGCGGTATCCACCATATCGTCCATGATCAGGCAGGTGCGCCCGGTCACTTCGCCGATGATATTCATCACTTTGGCAACATTCGGCTTGGGGCGGCGCTTGTCAATGATCGCCAAGTCCGCATCCATTTGTTTCGCCAGCGCACGTGCTCGAACCACTCCGCCCACGTCAGGGGACACCACCACCAGATTTTGATAATTACATTTCCATACATCGGACAGCAAAATCGGGCTGGCGTAAATATTGTCCACCGGAATATCGAAAAAACCCTGAATCTGATCCGCATGCAAATCCATCGTCAACACACGGTCAACCCCCACGCCGGTCAGCATGTCTGCCACCACCTTGGCGGTGATGGCTACGCGCGCAGAACGCGGGCGACGATCCTGCCTGGCGTAACCCATGTAAGGCAGCGCGGCAGTAATTCGTCCGGCGGAAGCGCGTTTCAACGCATCCACCATCACCAGCACTTCCATCAGCGTGTCATTGGCCGGGGCGCAGGTGGATTGCAGTATGAACACATCCTTGCCCCGCACATGTTCGAGTATTTCGACCATGACTTCGCCATCTGAAAATCGGCCGACGGTGGCCCGTCCGAGGCGGGTGCCAAGATGCCGCGCCACTTCTTCAGCGAGTTTTGGATTGGCATTGCCGGTGAATACCATCAAGCTGTCGTGGGACACGTTAACCCCTAAGGTTAGAATGAGCCTAAATTAATAATGGCGCAAGCGCCCCGGTTACAACAAATGAACTGCCTGGGGAGGTAGTGATCGTACCTACGAATACTGGAATCAAATGCCCTCTGTGGGGAGCAGTCAGCTATCGCCTCTTGCAGCGCAAAACCAGTAAAACCCGCAATTGCTTAATCAGTTTTAAAGAGGCGCGGATTATCCACGAACTAACTGTATATTGCAACGTTATTTAACCGCAAGGTTTCATGAATTTGCGTGATGACAGGGCAAACATGGAGAGGAAATCCCGTGGTCCGGTTTCAGGTCACAGCATAGCAAATACATGCTGTGTCACCATCACGCATCCAGCCTGTTTCTTCATTCGGGAGGGGTTGCATAAATACGGGCAGAAACTCTTAGCCATTCGCCCCAAACATCATTCTCTTCGCCACGAAACTTTTGGCGAAGGGCAGGCAGTCAAGTGCGCTGAGTGCGGCGCCGCGAGCTGCGCTGACAAGCGGCAGGTCATTGGAAAAAAGCCGCACCAGCCCATCGGTAAATCGTATTCCCGCTTCGCGATCGGTGCGGCGTTGGGTGCGGTAGGCGGCAAGCATTGCATCCGTACCCAGGGTCTCCGGTGAGGCATCGAGAATTTCCTGTGCCAGTTCCCATGCATCGCGCAACCCCATGTTAAAACCCTGCCCGGCTACCGGATGCATGGTTTGCGCAGCGTTGCCGAGCAGGACGGTGTGCGGCATGGGGGTAAGCTGCGGGGCGCGTTTCAGGCCCAGGGGGAAACAGGTGCGTTTGTCGACGCTCAAAAAATCCCCGACGCGATCACCGAAGTGGCGCTGGAGTTCACCCTGGAATTTCGCATCATCCCATGTCAGCATTTCCTGCGCGAACTGATGCGGCGCAGTCCATACCAGTTCGTAGCCATTCTGAAACGGTAATAACGCCACCGGCCCTTGCGCGGTGAAGCGTTCATAGGCTGTGCCGGTTTGCGGTGCGGAGCAGGTGATGTGGGTGATAAGCGCACTTTGGCCGTAATCGCGCACTTCCGGAGGATATTGTTGCGCCAATAATTTCCCGCCGTCGGCAACCACGGCAAGTTGCGCGCGTAGCGTGTGTTCTGCTCCATCCTGCAGGTATTCAATGGTGGCACAGCCAGCCTCTCCTTCCAACCGGCAGACGTTTGCGCTATAAATTGCGGTGACATGGCTGTGTAACAGAGCACTGCCCAGCGCGTCTTGCAGAGTGGGATAAGGCAGCACGTAGCCAAGCTCCGGCACGTTCAACTCGGTGGCGTGCAGCAGGGCGCGGCCAAAACTTTGTCGCTGCGAGATATGGATGGCACGAATGGCTGATACATCTTGCAGTGTTTTCCAGATCCCGATGCGCTCCAGCAACAAACGGCTGCCATAGGATAAGGCGAGGGCACGCGCATCGTTGCTGGCGGCATTTGCCGGGCGCGCTTCCAGTACGCAGACCTTCAGGCCGCTGTCGCGCAACGCCAATGCCAGCGAAGCGCCGACGGGGCCGCCGCCGATGATGGCTATGTCGCAGTTAATAGTCATAGTTTTTTCATTCATCTCAACGGGAGTGGCTAACCCCGGCTTCGTCATTCCCGCGAAAGCGGAAATCCAGTCGTTTTAACATCACTGGATTCCGGGTCAAGCCCGGAATGACGGCAGGGGTGTAATTCATCTATGCGGTACGCATCAATTCTTCTATCGCCGCCACCGTTTTCGGAGCAGCTTCGGTCAGCACTTCGCAACCTTGAGCGGTGATGACTACGTTGTCTTCGATGCGGATGCCAATGTTCCACAAGGCTTCCGGGACATCGTCCGCAGAGCGGATGTAGCAGCCCGGTTCCACGGTGAATGCCATGCCGGGTTGTAGCGCGCGCCAGTTTCCATCCGGTTTGTAAGCACCCACATCATGTACATCCATGCCCAGCCAGTGGCCGGTGCGGTGCATGTAGTAACGTTTGTAGCTTTCGCTTTCCAGCACGGCATCCGGGCTGCCGCTGCAAAGTTTGAAGTCAATCAAACCCTGCGCAATCACCCGTAACGCAGCCTCGTGCGGGTCGTTCCAGTGGTTGCCGGGACGCGCGGCGGCAATGGCGGCGGATTGCGCAGCCAGCACCATTTCATAAACATCTTTCTGTGCGGCGCTGAATCTTCCGTTCACCGGGAAAGTGCGCGTGATGTCGGCGGCATAGCCGTCCAGCTCACAGGCAGCATCGATCAGCAGCAGATCGCCGTCCTTGAGTTTTGCATCGTTGCCGACGTAATGCAGTACACAGGCATTGGCGCCGCCCGCGACGATACTGGTGTAGGCAGGCGCTTGCGCACCGCTCTTGCGAAACTCGTGCAGCAACTCCGCCTCGATTTCATATTCCATCATGCCGGGCTGGGTGGCCCGCATGGCGCGGATGTGCGCTGCACTGGAAATGCGGGCGGCGTGACGCATGGTGGCGATTTCGTGGTTGTCCTTAAACAGGCGCATCTCGTCCAGTAAGACTCGCACATCGTGAATTTCGTTGGGTGCGCTGATGCCGCTGCGCGCTTTTTCCTGTACACGGCTGCGCAGGCCGAGCAGGCGCGTATCCCACGCCGCCTCATGACCGACCGGATGAAACAGCACGGGCTGGTTGCCCATCAATTCGATCAGTTTTTCATCCAGTTGCGCAACAGGGAAAGCCGCATCGAAACCGAAAGTGGATTTTGCCGCGTCCGGGCCGTGACGGAAGCCGTCCCAGATTTCGCGCTCCATATTTTTTTCACGGCAGACCAGGATGGATTGCGATTCATTGCCCGCAATGAGAATCAGTACTGCCTCAGGTTCGTCGAAGCCGGTGAGGTAATAGAAATGGCTGTCAAAGCGATAGGGATAGTGCGCGTCACTGTTGCGCACCCTTTCGGGTGCTGTGGGGATCACGGCGATGCCCCGCCCCATCCGGTTGATGAGGCGGGCACGGCGGCTGGCAAAGAGTTCGAAATTAATCATGACCATCATTTTGCGGCGCGCGCAGCTCCTTGTCGAGTTCTTCGAGGCGCTGCGGCGTGCCGACATCTACCCAGGCACCTGTGTAATGCTCGCCGCTGACCTTGCCCAGCGTAATTTGTGCGCGCAGTAGCGGGGCAAGTGGAGCTTTGGTTCCGCGTGTGATGTGGGCAAACAGCGCGGCTTTGTAGATACCGATACCGCTGAAAGTAAGTTTGGGAGTGCCTTCGGTAACTCTCCCGTGTTGCAAGCCGAAATCCCCGTTTGGATGCTGCGCGGGATTGTTGACCAGTACGAGGTGAGCGCTGTCGCCGCTGTTTTGAAGTGCCGCCGCACAAGCAGGAAGACGAACGAAATTGTAATCGCAGTAGATGTCACCGTTAATGGCTGCGAACGGTTCATCGCCCAGCAAGGACAGGGCGTGGGCAATACCTCCCGCAGTTTCCAGTGCAGCTGGTTTCTCCGGCGAATAGCGGATGCGGGCGCCGTAGCGGCGACCATCATCCAGGGTATTTTCAATCTGATCCCCAAGATGTGCGTGATTGATAACCAAGTCGGTAATGCCTGCACGTACCAGTCTTTCGATGTGCCACACGATCAGCGGCTTGCCGCCCGCCATCAACAAAGGCTTGGGCGTATGATCGGTAAGCGGGCGCATGCGTTCGCCGCGACCCGCCGCAAGAATGATCGCTTTCAAAATGTATATCCTGTCCGGAGGTTGTGCGGTTCCAGCACATCCAGCAAGTTAAGCAATGGCTTGAGATCAATATAGCGCGCGCAGGCACGGCGCAGGTAGTCCATCACCAGCGGCATGTCCTTCAGGTAGCCTTCCTTGCCGTCGCGGTGATAGAGGCGCGCGAAAATGCCGAGCACCTTGATGTGGCGCTGCACGCCCATCCATTCGTAATCGCGGTACAGATCGGCAAAATCCTGATGAACCGGCAGTCCGACCTTGCGCGCCTTTTCCCAATAACGAATCAGCCAGTCCAGCACTTCGGCCTCTTCCCAACGTATGTAGGCATCCTTGAACAGCGAGGCGAGATCATAGGTAATGGGACCATACACCGCATCCTGAAAATCCAGGATGCCCGGGTTGGCCTCAGTCACCATCAGGTTACGCGAGTGGTAGTCACGGTGAACATACGCGCGCGGCTGTGCAAGATTGTTTTTTATGATGCGCTGGAATACCTCCTCCAGTTTGGCAGTTTGTTTCTCGTCCAGCGTGTAGTTCAAGTGCTTGGCGATATACCAGTCCGGGAATAGGCGCATCTCGCGCATGAGCAGACGCTCGTCATAAAGCGGCAGTTCATTTTCGCGGCTGGCAAGCTGAATGCGGATGAGCGCATTGGTGGCTGCTCCATACAACTCTTTTGCATTATCCGCATTTTCTTCGAGTGCTTGCAAATACGTGGTGTCACCCAAATCGGACAGCAGCAGAAAACCCTGTTCCAGATCATGCGAATACACGTGCGGCACATGCGTTCCCGCATCCTCGAACAACTTGCCGACATGCAGGAACGGGCGGCAGTTCTCATGCTGCGGGGGGGCATCCATCACGATGCGGGTCTGTCCATTTTGAAAGGTGGCGCGGAAGTAGCGGCGGAAGCTGGCATCCGCGGAAGCGGGCGCAAGGTCGAATGGAGAACCGGGAAATTGGTTTTGGAGCCACCCGGTAAGTTGTTGTAAGCGTTGCATGGCAAAATGTTTGATGAGTTGAGTTCGGGATTGCTTTAATCTTGAATGTGTGCGATTTTAACATCTTAATTTGCCTACCCCGCATCATGCTATTTCGTCCCAATCCAATTGTCTTATTGCTACTCTGTGCTTTTGCTCCTCCGGCCTGTGCCGTGGAAAACGATGAACCGGAGCTGCAATTGGATTCCACACTGATCAATACACAGGGCAATCGTGCTGAAAAAAATCCCGAAGAAACACCGGTCTTCATTTCGGCGCAACGGATGGAAGGCAAGAAAGACGGCCAGATCGAAGCGATAGGCGCGGCCGAGCTGCGAAAGCGCGGGCAGGCAATATATGCCGACCGCCTGCTGTATGTGCAGGACAGCAAAGATGTATCGGCGGATGGCTCGGTTCGGGTAGAGCAGGATAACAACGTAATTCAGAGCCCGCATCTAAAGTTCAATCTGGATACCGGCATCGGCGACATGACGCAGCCGGTGGTCCAATTCGGGGACACCCATGCGCGCGGCAAGGCCGATACACTGCATCTGGAAGGCAGGCAGGACTATATCTTGCGCGATGTCACATACACCACCTGCCCGGCAGATCAGGATGATTGGCTGCTGAAAGTGCGGGAACTGGAGATAGACCGCAACACCCAGTTGGGGGTGGCGCATAGCGCGTGGGTGGAGTTCATGGGGGTGCCCATCCTGTACACGCCATGGATGGACTTCGCCCTTAACAACCAGCGCAAATCCGGCTTTCTCGGGCCGGTTTATGGCAGCACGGTTAGCGGCGGCACCGAGTTGACCCTGCCCTATTACTGGAACATTGCACCCAACCTCGATGCCACGGTGGCGCCGCGTATAATAACCAAGCGTGGCATTATGCTTAACAATGAGATGCGTTACCTGGAACCGGGATATTCCGGCGAAGTACATGCGGATGTATTGCCCGGAGATCACCTTACCGACAGTACCCGTTCGCTGTTGTCATTAAACCATTTGCAGAATTTCGGCAGCGGGCTGCGCGGTTCGGTGAATTTCAGCCGTGTTTCAGACGATGCCTATTTCCGTGATTTATCCGACGCGGTAAGCGTAACTTCACAAACCAACCTGTTGCGTGAAGGCGTGCTGTCTTATTCAGGCGGCTGGTGGAATGCAGCAACGCGGGTGCAGAGTTTTCAGACTTTGCAGGATCCAGCCGCACCAGTGATGCCACCGTACAACCGTCTCCCGCAAATTACTGTGGGCGCAGAGCATGCGATAGACCGGATGGACGTATCATTTGCCGGGGAATTCGCGGATTTTCGCCACCCCACCCAGGTTGATGGGCAACGTTTGGTACTATACCCCAGCGTAAGTTATCCGCTGGTTGCCCAACCCGCGTTTTATCTGACGCCAAAGTTCGGACTGCACTATACCGATTACCTGTTGGGCGCCAGCAATTCCGCTGCGTTGCCGAATGCCTCGCGCATTGTACCGATTTTCAGCCTCGACAGCGGCGTGACGATGGAGCGCGACTTGAATTTGTCCGGACAGGGTTTTGTGCAGACGCTGGAACCGCGCGCGTATTACGTGTACATCCCCTACCACAACCAAGACCTGTTGCCGAATTTCGACTCCACGCAGGGCGACTACGGCTTCGCCCAGATGTTCACGGAAAACCGGTTTCTGGGTAGTGACCGCATCGGGGATGCAAACCAGGTGACGCTGGCGCTCACTTCGCGCCTGCTCCAGCCGGACAGTGGCGCAGAAAGATTGCGCGTGGCCATTGGCGAGCGTTACAGCGCGAAAACGCCGCAGGTGAACCTGCCGCCATTGATTCCGGGGGTGACCCCGGGAGTACCTCTGGGCGTGGTTCCGGTAGTGCCGATGGAGACCACCAAATCGGACATCGTACTCGCGGCTTCCGGCCAGGTGTCACACGCGTGGTCGCTGGACAGCACCTACCAGTTTACCCCCAGCCAGTCGGAAACCCAGCAATTCAATGCATCAGTGCGTTTCCAGCCGGAAAGCGGCAAGGTGCTCAACCTGGGCTACCGCTTTACCCGCGACAGCCTGCGGCAAATTGATTTGTCCATGCAGTGGCCATTGTCCGGGCGCTGGCACGGCGTGGCGCGCTGGAATTATTCTTTTCTGGATGGACGTATTCTGGAGGCGCTGGGCGGGCTTGAGTATAATCAACGTTGCTGGACAGTGCGTATAGTGGCGCAACGTTTTGCCACGGCCACGCAACAAGTCTCCACCGGTATCTTTATGCAGCTTGAGTTGAATGACCTGGTGGGAGTTGGTGCGGACCCGTTGGCCTTGTTGCGTCAGAGCATTCCCGGTTATACAAAATTGAATGACTCATCCCTCGGCAAGCCGGTACAAGGCTTGCAGTAACGTTAAACTCGCGCAGTAGAACGGAGAGACGGAATCGGGCAGCGGGGATTTACACAAGGGGTGGCACTGTTGCCATGCCCGTTAACTTAATGGATCAAGAAAGCCGGATATGTTGCGTAACAAGATGATGCATGTATTGCTGTTGTGGCTGGTTTGCGCGGGAGGTGTTTATGCCGCCGGCCTGCCCGGAAAAACAAATCCGCAAAAACAAATTGCGCCGATAGACAGCATTGTTGCGGTGGTAAATGATGATGTGATCACCCGCCACGAACTCGATGACCGTCTCGGCAACGTGGTAAAGCAATTGCAAAAACAGGGCACGTCGCTGCCTGCCCCGGATGCGCTGGAAAAGCAGGTGTTGGAGCGCATGATTACAGACATGCTGCAAGCGCAGTTCGCCAAGGAAACCGGCGTTCATGTTGACGACACGCAACTGGACAAGGCGTTGCAGAGCATCGCGCAGGAAAACAAATTTCCAACTCTGGCAGACTTCCGCGACAGGCTGGCTCAGGACGGTGTGGATTTCAAGAAATTCCGCGAAGAAATCCGCGGTGAAATCGTCGCCACCCGCCTGCGCGAACGCGAAGTGGATAACAAACTGGTGATCAGCGAGGGCGAGGTTGATAACTACCTTGCCACGCAAGCCAAACAACCCGGCAAGGGCGAGGAATACCAGTTGGCGCATATTCTGGTGCTGGTGCCCGAGCAGGCCAGCGCGGACAAAATCCAGGCCAGCCGCCAGCGTGCCGGACAGGCGCTGGCACGCCTGCAGGACGGCGCTGATTTTGCACAGGTGGCGGCAGAATTTTCCGATGCAAAAGATGCCATGCAGGGTGGCAATCTGGGGCTGCGCCCGGCAGACCGGATACCCGCTTTGTTTCTGGACGCGCTGCAAAAAATGCATCCCGGCGAGTTTAGCGCTGTGTTACGCAGCCCGAACGGCTTTCATATTCTCAAGTTGATTGATAAGCGCAGCAAGGATATTCCGGTGGTGATCACGCAGACCCACGCGCGCCACATCCTGATCAAAACCAGCGAACTGGTGCCGGAGAATGAAGCCAAGAGCCGCCTGCTGGAAATCAAACAGCGCATTGAAACCGGTGCCGATTTTGCGGAACAGGCCAAGCGTTATTCCGAGGATGGCAGCGCCTCCCAAGGTGGCGATCTGGGCTGGATTTCACCCGGAGACACCGTGCCCGAATTCGAAAAAGCGATGGATGCCTTGCAGCCGGGACAGATGAGTGGCGCAGTGCAAACGGGTTTCGGCTGGCACTTGATCCTGGTGATAGAGCGCCGCAACACCGACGTGAGCGTGGAACAGAAGAAGCAGCAGGCACGCATGTCCATACGCGGTTTCAAATCCGAAGAAGCCTATCAGGACTGGCTGCGCCAGTTGCGCGACCGCGCTTATGTTGAGTACCGCCTTGACGACAAGAACAAATGATTCCTGAAGTGCAAGTCAGCCACCGGCTAACACGAATTTTCGCGGTCAAACAACGGATGGGCCTCTTCACATCCTTCGCAGAATGGATATCGCCTGACAAAGGTTTAAGCGTTGTCAATTCGTGCCTGGCCGTGGCTGGCTTGCCTTTTCGGGGTTGGCAATGCAGCTAGACCCGGTGCTGGCAATCACTTCCGGGGAACCTGCCGGCATCGGCCCTGATTTATGTTTGCAACTGGCGCAACAGCATGGCCTGATAAAGCTGGTAGTATTGGCCGACAAGACCCTGTTGCAAGAACGCGCCGCGCAGCTCGGGCTGGATGTGGAACTGCACGGCTACAACGCCCAGCAAACCTCCCCCCTTCCCGCAGGTCATTTAAGCGTACTGCATACCCCATTGGCGCAACCAGTGCAGGCAGGCAAGCTGAACCCCGCCAATAGCCGCTACGTGCTTGTCCTGCTGAACCGGGCATTGCAAGGCTGCCGGTCGGGCGAATTTGCCGGCATGGTCACCGCGCCGATACATAAAGGAGCCATCAACGATGCGGGCATATCATTCACCGGACACACCGAATTCCTGGCCGAACAAACACACGCAAAACAAGTGGTGATGATGCTGGCGGGTGGAGGAATGCGCGTAGCCTTGGCAACAACGCATCTGCCCTTGCGCGCGGTGCCGGACGCGATCACGTCTCCATTGCTGGAAAACGTGCTGCGCATCATCCAACATGATCTTGTGCGGCGCTTCGGTATCCCTCATCCGCGCATACTGGTGGCCGGCTTGAATCCCCATGCAGGCGAGGGCGGTTATCTCGGGCGCGAGGAAATTGACGTCATAATTCCTGTTCTGAATAAATTACGCGCGGAAGGCATCAATGTCAGCGTACCGCTACCCGCCGACACCCTGTTCACGCCGCAACGACTGGCACAGTGCGACTGCGTGCTGGCGATGTATCACGACCAGGGTTTGCCGGTGTTGAAACACGCCAGCTTCGGGCGCGGCGTCAACGTGACGCTGGGCCTGCCCATCATCCGCACCTCGGTTGATCATGGCACGGCGCTGGAACTGGCCGGAACCGGGCGGGCTGATGTTGGAAGTTTACTCGAAGCCATTCAAATGGCGGCGGGCATGGCAAGTTACGAACAAGCGGCATGATACATAAAGCCCGCAAACGTTTCGGCCAGAACTTCCTGGTTGATGAGCAAATCATCGGCGACATCATCCGCGCCATTCGCCCGGAACCTGCCGACAACATGGTGGAAATCGGCCCCGGCCTGGGTGCGCTGACGCGTCCGCTGCTGAAAAGATTGAATCATCTTCATGTGGTAGAAATAGACCGCGACATCATCGCGCGGTTGGAAAATGATTACCCAAAAGACCGACTCATCATTCATGCCGGAGATGCTTTGAAGTTTGACTTGACGCAACTGCCCGCGCCGTTGCGTGTAGTGGGTAACCTGCCTTACAACATTTCCTCGCCTTTGCTGTTCTACTTCGCCGAATATGCCGACCGCATTATCGATATGCACTTCATGCTGCAAAACGAAGTGGTGGAACGCATGGTTGCCGAGCCATCCACAGCCGCCTATGGACGTCTTTCGGTGATGCTGCAATATCGCTTCCACATGGAAAAGCTGCTCGATGTGCCACCGGAGTCATTCCGCCCCTCACCCAAGGTTGACTCCGCCATCGTTCGCCTGATTCCGCTACCACCCAACGAAGTGCGGGTAGGCAATGAAAAACTGTTTGCGAAAATTGTCGCTTCCGCTTTCGGGCAACGCCGCAAGACTTTGCGCAACACCCTGCGCAGTTATTTGAATGAAGCCGATTTTGAGAAGCTGGGAATTGATGCGCAACTGCGGGCAGAAAATCTGGGCGTGGCTGAATTTGCAAAAGTGGTGAATTATCTGGATGAAAAAGCGCAGGGCGGATAACGCTCTACGCCCAACTTCTTCCGCCTTACTCAAGTTTGACTGCAACCACCAAAAATGTGTCAGAAAAGCCTCCACCTCGACTGCATCCATATCCTGCGGGTGACGCTTGTCATGAAACAGAATGAAACGTTTTATCCATTGAACATATTGCGTTTCTGTGCGGATGCTGTAATGTTTGACCCTGATCTTGTCACGGACTTGGTCGAGTAGTTTTGGAGGAGATGGAGTCGAAGGTGTAGATTCAGTACCCATTACGTGACTCCTTGATTTATTATAGATAAATAAACAACAAGTTATTATCAACTATGGGCCAGATTATACACCTCTTATTTAAAGAATATACACCGGTATCGGTGTATATTCGTTAGTTAAGCAACAATAGCCACGCGCCAAGTTCAGGAGACAATAGCGACGAAGAAAGACCGCAGGATATTTTATAGATTGCCGGAACTTTGCAGATAAAAAGGAAGAAAT
>CAIQPV010000124.1 GCA_903873725.1 uncultured Nitrosomonadales bacterium | reverse complement strand
TGTGTAGGGCGTGATATGAAGCACCATGTAACGAATTGAGGGATTGTGCTCCGCCATAAAATCGAGAATGTTGTAATACCCGTTGTAACCGAGATTGGCGCAGCAACTCATATTAAGATAGGTTGCGCCATCGGGCAGGTACTTCATCACAACGGCTGGTTCGATTCCATAAAAACCTGAACTATCCCCTGATTGCACGATGGTAGGATTGGAATTGGCGAACGCCTTGATCTTTTCATAGATGAAAAGCCGCTGTGGGGTTTCATCATGTGCAAATGAGAACTGTAGAAAATTGGTCCGATCAAACTCTGACGGCCGGCCTATGCACCACACCGCGGTTTCAATCAAGACGAGCAGCAGCGCAGCCGCAATCCAGGATCTAAAATGCAAAATAAATGAACTCATTCGCCTCCCTTCGGCCGAAGAACACCATGCCATAGATCAGTGCAACAATAATGACCGTACGCACAAGCCACGGCATGGATTCAAATAGATCGGGAAACTCACAATTGCGCCGCCAGCCCAGGTAATCGGTGATGCATACCGGGATCGTAAAAATGATTACCCCCCAGGAATAAACCGAGAAGATCCAGTTTTCCGCAACGAAGCTCCAGACCATCTTGGCAAGCAATATAAAGCTGTTGAGTGGATTGAATCCAACGTGTAGCCAACGGGGCGCATATGCATGAAGCACATGAAAGATGGCACCGGGAAGCGCTGCGATCGACTTCATGATTGGCATAAACTGCTCGGGCGTAGCGCGGAAGAAGATCCAGCCTAAGACCACCAGGTGAAAGAAAAAAAATATCGAGAGAAATTTTCCGAACCGGCCAAACATACGGACGAGATATTGATCAATAGGAACTAGGCGATAAAGCACCAGCAACGCGCCATGGTAGAACCCCCAAACAATGAAGAAGATTCCGGCACCATGCCATAGCCCGCCGAGCAGCATGGTGATCATCAGGTTGCGCAACGTCGAAAAGCCGCCGGAACGATTGCCACCAAGCGGGATGTAGAGATAGTCTCGTAACCAGGTCGACAGCGATATGTTCCAGCGGCCCCAGAATTCGGACGGGTTGGACGAAAAATAGGGCGTCAGGAAGTTACGCATAAGGTCAACGCCAAACAGCCGCGCCACGCCGCGCGCGATCGTGCTGTAGGCGGCGAAATCGCAATAGATCTGAAACGTGAAGGCATAGGCGAACAAAAGCCCCATGCCCGCCGGTAGCGGGCCTCCTGCAAACATGCGTTGGACGACTTCTACGAAGCTGCCGAAATTATCCGCAAGTACTGTCTTTTGAAACAACCCGAAAAGAATCATGAACAAAGCGGTGCTCACCGTCGCCACGGTGGGTAGCGCTCGAATTCCGGCGAGTTGGGGCAGCAGGTCGCGGGCGCGCATGATCGGCCCGGCGACTAGGTGCGGGAAGAACGAAACAAACGAAAGGTAATCGACGACGTTGCGATAGGGCTTGAACTCGCGACGTTGGATATCGATCGTATAGCTCATCGACTGGAACGTATAGAAAGAGATCGCAGGCGGTAGCGCGAGCAGGATCGGGCTCACGGCAATCCCAAAGGCGGGAAGCACGCTGCCAGTCAGCCACCCCGTATATTTGAATACTGACAAAAGTCCGAGATTGGCGACTACGCTGACAACAAGCAGCCTGCGCCGATGGACGTGCTCTGTACTGTCTTCAATGTGTTGCCCTATATAGAAATCGAGCAAGGCAGTGAAGAGCAGCGGCAGGAGATACCAAAGCGCACTGCTGGCGTAGAAGTAGAGACTTGCCGCGAGCATGAACAGGTTGGCAAATCGGGTGCGTCGTAAAATTAAATAGCCGCCAAGAGTGAGAGGCAGGAAAATAAAAATGAAATGGAAACTGTTAAATTGCATTTTTATTGTCGATGTTGTGACTTCTGGCGCGGTCTCGGCATCACGCTACGAAGCGCGACATTGATTATTCAGGCTGGGGGAGTTTAAACTTGCCAAGAGAGGCAAAAAACGAAGCGGGACGCTCTTTCTGTTCGTTGTGACACCCGCTTATCGATGGCTGTATACCGTTTCATTGTTCATCAATCGTATTCAAAATTAATCCAGTCCGGGCCATCACGAATAATAGAAACAGCGACGGTTTCAGATCTGACAACGACTATCAGTGCAACGCACGGCCAATATACATCTCTATCTGGCAGCTGCCATCAACACTTGCCGCACCAACAACTCATCCTGTGCATCCAACCCAACTTGCAAGCTATCGATCAGGCTCTTCAATTGCAAGGAATCAAGACAGGGCTCGGTCGCCTTCATGATCTTGGGGTGGACGGTACCTTCAGCATTACCCGCGGCAATGAGCAACTCCTCGAAAAGCTTTTCGCCCGGGCGAAGACCGATGAATAAAATATCGATGTCGCCGTCCGGGTGAGCAGTATCCCGCAGTGAATGTCCGGCCAACCGTATCATGTCTCGCGCGAGATCCAGAATTTTAACGGGCTCGCCCATATCCAACAAGAAAATCTCACCACCTTGGGCCAAGCTACCGGCCTGTATCACCAACTCCACTGCCTCACGAATCGACATGAAGTAGCGCGTGATTTCTGGATGAGTCACTGTGACAGGGCCACCCGATGCTATCTGCTCTTTAAACAGCGGGACGACCGAACCGCTTGATCCCAATACATTGCCAAAACGTACAGCGGAAAACCGTTGTGCGGTACCCAGTTGCACGGCACGCAGGGCAAAGCTCTGCACCACTAATTCGGCCCAGCGTTTGGTTGCGCCCATCACATTGGTTGGCCGAACTGCCTTGTCTGTTGAAATCAGGACAAAGGTTTCCACCCCTGCGGCAAAAGATTCACTGGCGAGCGCCATGGTCCCAAAAATATTATTGACTACGCTTTCCAGCACGTTGGCCTCCACCATTGGCACGTGCTTGTAAGCTCCAACGTGGTAAACAGTCTGTATGGCATGCTCAGCCATCACCCTGGTTAGCAGTGGCTGATCAGTCACCGAGCCCAGGCATGGAATGACCTCGCATCGCGCTATCGTGCGCAATGAACGATCGATCTGGTAAATCGCATACTCGCTGGACTCGAGTAACACCAATTTGGCGGGAGCCAGGGAGATGACTTGGCGGCATAATTCCGAACCAATCGATCCCCCTGCCCCTGTCACAAGCACTACTTTATTTGTAATGCATTGACTAAGCAGGTTAGCGTCGGAAACAACCGTGTCACGCCCGAGCAGGTCACCTATATCAAGCTCCCTGACCATATTCACCAGGTGTCTGCCATTTGCCACGTCACTCAGGGCAGGCAAAATTCGAACAAGTAAGGGATAGCGCTTGAGGGAGTCAACGACTTCGCGTCGCCGGGCATTCGAAGCCGAAGGCAACGTCACGATGACATCATGAATGTCAAACCGCTCGATGAGAACCTCTAACTCATCCGGGTGATGGACACGCAAACCATCGACATCTTTGCCACCCAGATCTGGGTCATCATCCAAAAACCCAGCTGGAAACAATTCCCGACCCATGCGCAACGAAGCCGCCAATTGTCGGCCAGCATTGCCCGCACCGTAAATGAGCACTTGACGTCCGGCAAAGCGTTTACGCAGCGGCAGCCACAACATCCAGCGTGCGGCAAAACGTGAGCCGCTAACTAAAACGAGCCCCAGCAGCCAGTACAACACCGGTACGGCACGTGGCACAGCATCGAAGCCCGACCTCTGCGTCATAAAAGCAAATGCAGCCCACAGCAAGGACGCAAGGGTCACGCCCTTGAATACAGACCATAACGCCTGCTCACCCAGGTAGCGAATCACCGAGCGATACAACCCCATTTTCAAAAATACAGGGATGGCAATGGCAGGTGCGACAATCATCACCCCAAGCTGATGAACATTTGGCACAAACATCTCGCCCAGTCGCAGGCAATAGGCTCCCCACACGGCGAATAACAGCAACACAGCATCTGTTGCCAGCATCAGACCGTGCTTTACAGGACGGCTCAGCTCCACAATTTTCTTGGCATGATGGGCAGGGTTCAACCTATGCACTATCAGGTCTCCCCGCGCCTAAACGCAAGGTGCAAACCACGAGAGGCGAATATGCCAGCATTAACCATAACCAGTTGTAAGTGGGCAGTAACAACGTCGCCGTCGCCAAGGGAGCAAGCCAAAGGACATTTACGCCAAGGAACAGCAACGTCACTGCGCGGTGGCCAGCTTTGCGATTGTCTTGCCATTTGCGTGACAACCGCTGGTAGGCATGACTTCGGTGCGCTTGGTACCAACGCTCCCCACGCAACATGCGTGTGACGAGCGTAACCGTCGCATCGGTCATAAACAGGGCGGACAGGACAAGCCAGCTAGTGTAACTCAGCCATCCGGCCTGGATTGAAGGCAGTGCCAGCGCAAATACAACGAAGGCTAACCACGTGCTACCAACGTCCCCCATGAATATTTTGGCGGGTGGCCAATTGAGCAATAAAAATCCAGCCGTTGCCGCAGAGATGCAAACCATCCATACCCATACTGGGCTGTACAAGGCCTCTGGATGTGCATACACCGCCAACCCAGCGGCACTCAGCAACATAAATATTGCCTGCATCCCTGCAATACCGTCGATACCATCCATAAAATTAAACAGATTGATCCACCACAGGGCCGCCAACAGCAATAGACCTTTAAGTGCCCAGCCACTCAAACCAAAGTCTTGCCACGAGTATAAGGAAATGCCAGGCAAATCACCCAAAGCGAACAATAGCGCCCCACAAACAGCGATCTGCACGCCGAAACGGATGCGCGCGGAAACAGGTCGAATATCGTCACGCAAGCCTGCGGCGGCAAGTACCAAAGCAAGACCAAGAACAAACCAGCCGGATATCCAGCCAGACAAGAGTATCAACGCGACCCCTGCGAGGCTCGACGCCACCACGATACCAAGTCCGCCACCATTCGGGGTGGGTTGAGAATGGGAAGACCGGTGATTCGGCAACTGGACAAGGTCCAGCGCCTCGGCGCGATGCAAAACCCGGACGGCCACATACCAGGCGACCAGAGCACTTAGCGCCACCATCAGGACAAGGAGGCTCATTTTGGTAAATCCTGAGCCATCAACTCAAATCCCCTGGGATCGAAGTTCAGGTCACGCGCGGGCTCAAATTGTTCGAACACGAGATCCTGATTCATCCGCTCAGCCATAGATGCGGACCAATTTCGATAACGCGGGATGTAGCGCAACATCGTTGCGGCAAGGCGAAACCCCCAAAGAGGAACCGTCAGGACACAGGCGCGACGACCAAGCGCGGCAAATACCCGGCCAACCATCTCACGGTAAGTCAGCGTCTCGCCACCGGTAATGTTGTATGCATGGTTTGCAGCTTCTGGTGCCTTCAGCGCGGCAAGACAGGCGCTCGCAACATCCTGCGCATGAATCGGCTGGCGCAAACCATTTGCTTTACCAAATAGAGGAAAAAAGCCAAACCGACGGATGAACCGTGCGATCTCGCAAATATTCTTGTCTCTTCCGAGGCCGTATATCAGTGTCGGACGCAAAATCACCCACTCAATGCCACGGCGCTGCGCCCAGGCCTGCAGCTGTCTTTCTCCATCAATCAGCCTGGCCACGACCGCCTGCTCAGCTGCATCACCGGAGTCGACTTTTGTGAAACGACTGGTGGAGGAAAGGGCAACAATACGTCGCGCTCCGCTGGCTTCAATCAGTTTGAAATAGTCAGGCAGAACCCAAATGGGTGCGACACATATCCAATAGGGAATTTCGGTGGCGTCATTGGTCAACGGAAGCTGTAACCACTCAACCCGCGAGGCACTTACCCCGGGACGTCGCGAGAACGCGACAACCTGCCACTCGATCTGGCTAAGTGCAGGCAGCAAGCACTCCCCCACCAGACTGGTGGCGCCGAGGACCCCGACCTCCGCCTTAACCACGCCTGACCCCGCCTCTTGCGAGAAGTCGCTGCAAGGTCAAGTACACGGAAACCAGGCTAAAGCGTAGCCAAACCCCGGCCACAACCATTCCCATCAGCACACCAGGATAGTCGTTGCGAAAGAACTTGCGATAAAACCGGATCATTCCTTTGTGTTTGTGCCATTCAACAAATACACGGCGCGACTTACTGCATGCACCGAGCGCATGCCCGATGCGGGAAGTCGGTACAAACAGGATTTTCCAGCCCTTTTGGCGAAACCGCATGCACCAGTCCAGATCCTCGCAGTGCAAAAAGTAAGCCTCGTCCCAAAGCCCTACATCATCTATCGCAGCGCGCTTGACCAGCATACAAGCCCCTGAAATCGCCTCGACTTCGATGGAGTCGCTGGGCAAGGCCTGCTTATGGAGATGGAAATCGTAAAACAGCCTGGGCCAACGGTCAGCAAACCGATGCAATCCAAAAGCCCGAACGAAAGAACGCCAGGGAGTGGGAATCGCCCGTCGTCCACCTGCCTGCTCGGAGCCGTCCCCGTTGAGAAGCAGGCCGCCCACCATGCCAATACGCGCGTCGGACTGCAATGCGACTATGAGCGGAGAAAGCGCATCGCCTTCAAAATAACAGTCTGGATTTAAAAACAAGATGACCGGTGCGGTAGCCGCCTTCACCCCAATATTACATGCGGACGCAAAGCCTACGTTGGTCGGATTGCGAATCACAACGACTTGAGGAATATCCTGTAAACCGTCGAGACTCGAGTCGTGTGACGCATTATCCACAACGATGACCTCGACATCGACCGGGCAGGAGACAAGAGAATCCACACTAGCGCGCAGCAACGAACCGGCGTTGTAGTTCACGATAATGGCGGAAACGGCAGGGCTCATTGTTTAGTATTTATTAAAACCAACATTTCGTCCGGTATTGGCTGGGCGGCAGTCATTGAACGAATCGCCAAATAGTTCCCATCAACTGGCGGTTCCGTATCCGTTCATATTGAGCACCACGTAGCGATCCAGTTAATATCAACTGACACTTGAAATGGATTCCGGTTGCTTTGGTAAAAATCCCTGGGAAAACGGAATTTAGAATATCAAAATCCGGCGGACATTGTACCCGAAAAAGGCTGTTAAATCTATTTAACTGGCATCAGTGCATTATTGGCAAATCACAGAAACGATAATCTACTCAAATAAATAATATGATCAGCCATGGAATTCTCCAAATCGACGGGAACAAAGTCCTAAAAGTCAGCGACAGTACTCGTGCATCATGATGCGAATGCGCTGCATCAAGGCAATTCAACTGCACATCAATTTAACTGGCGGATTTGGCTGATTGAATTCAATACCTGAGCGACGGTAACCCCGGATATGCAGGGAACTGTCTGATCAGGAGTCAACAGATAAGGGCATCTCCAACGGCACCCGTAGCAATCCATTCGTTGATAGTCCAGTAATGGCAAAACCTGATCATCCTCCGGTATTTCAGGCTGGTAGGGCAAAAACCGACCAAAATGACCGCCACCTAAAATGCACACCGATGCTGTTTTGGTTGCCGCAGCGATGTGAATTGAAGCCGAATCATTTGCAATCACCAGAGCAGCTCCACGAATAATTTCGATCATCTGAATCAACGTGGTTTTACCCGCCAGATTGACGACATCAATGTTCGACAAGTTCGCAATGTTGTTACAAAGGTCGTTTTCCGATGTTGTACCGCAAAGAACAATATTAAAGCCCTGCTTGACGGCAAGCGCTCTTGCAGTTTCAGCGAAATTTTCAATAGACCATCTCTTGGGAGCCCATGAGGCACCCGGAACGATCACGCAATATGGTTGCCCAAATATAAGCTCATCAGGTAAATCAATGAGTTTCGATAAGATGGGAATGCGGCTTTTAAAATCAGGATTGCCCAGTTCTCTTATCAACTGCGCATTGATATTAAGTTCGACCTCTGGACGATTGTCCTGCGTCACAAGTCTGGTGTACCAGGAATCCGTACGGAGTTTATTTTCGAAACTAATATTATTTAAATCGCCGAGATGGCCGATTCGCTGACGGGCCTTCGAGC
>CAIQPV010000123.1 GCA_903873725.1 uncultured Nitrosomonadales bacterium | reverse complement strand
GTCACGGAATTTTTCCGCCATGGTCAGGCCGGACAGCGCAACGCGCAGACGGTTACCGGGCGGCTCATTCATCTGACCGAACACCATCGCAACCTTGTCCAGCACGTTGGAGTCTTTCATTTCGTGGTAGAAGTCGTTCCCTTCGCGGGTGCGTTCACCCACACCGGCAAATACCGACAAACCGCTGTGCTGCTTGGCAATGTTGTTGATGAGTTCCATCATGTTCACGGTCTTGCCCACACCCGCGCCGCCGAACAGACCGACTTTACCGCCCTTTGCAAACGGGCACACCAGATCAATCACCTTGATGCCGGTTTCCAGCAGGTCAACGGATGGAGAAAGTTCATCAAATCTTGGAGCCTTCTGGTGGATGGAGCGGCGCTCGTCGCACGGGACTTCGCCGGCTTCATCAATCGGGCGACCCAGCACATCCATGATACGACCCAATGTACCATGCCCGACCGGTACAGTAATCGTATTACCGGTATTGGTCACTGTCATGCCACGACGCAGGCCGTCTGATGAACCCATGGCAATTGTACGCACCACACCGTCGCCGACTTGCTGTTGGACTTCGAGGGTCAGCCCTTTTTCTGCAACCGAGGTTTCATCACCCGGGACTATCAGCGCATCGTAAACTTTGGGTATTTGGTCGCGCGGAAATTCAACGTCAACCACCGCACCGATACACTGAACAATTTTTCCATGACTCATTTTGAAATTCCCCATCTAATCTAAATTAATTCTTTAACGGGCATGGCAAATGTGCCGCCCCGAATATTGAACCTCGCGTTGCCCATTTCGCCCTTTCCGGCTCTTCCCCAGTGGGAGAGAATGATTGGGATAGCTTCGCGATGCTCGCGTTACACTGCCGCTGCTCCACCAACGATTTCGGAAATTTCCTTCGTAATTGCTGCTTGGCGAGCCTTGTTGTAAACCAGCTTGAGTTCACCGATAACACTTTTGGCGTTGTCGGATGCGGCCTTCATGGCCACCATACGGGCACTCTGCTCAGACGCCTGATTTTCTGTTACAGCACTATACACAAGCGACTCGACATAGCGCACCAGCAATTCGTCAACCACCGCCTTGGCATCCGGTTCGTAGATGTAATCCCACGTCACCCCGTTGGTTGTTTCCAAGCTTGCACCTGTCAAGGGTAGCACTTGCTCTATGGTCGGTTCCTGCTTCATGGTATTAACAAAGCTGTTGTAACTGATATAAACCGCGTCAATCTCTCCTGACACATAAGAGTCCAGCATAACCTTGACTGCCCCGATCAGCCTTTCGATATGCGGGGTATCGCCCAAACCAATCAAATGTGATTTTACACTGGCACCAATTCTGGACATAAAACCAAAACCCTTGTTGCCGATGGCACACACGTTAATGCCTTGACTTTTCCCTTCCCATTCTTTCATGCGCCCAACAACCAGTCGAAGGATGTTGGTATTGAGGCCGCCACACAATCCTTTGTCAGAGGTAACCACGATCACCCCAACGTTTTTGATGGCTTCACGCTTGACCAGAAACGGATGCTTGTATTCTGGATTTGCACGTGACAGGTGCGCGGCTACCTGGCGAATTTTTTCCGCATAAGGGCGGGCGGCACGCATCCTTTCCTGCGCTTTGCGCATTTTTGATGCCGCCACCATTTCCATCGCACGCGTGATCTTGCGCGTATTTTCAACGCTCTTGATTTTGGTGCGTATTTCTTTGCTACCAGCCATTATCTGGGCTCCGGCTTATAACCAAACAACTCGACAACCGGCTCTGGGTTGCCTAGTGGCATGGCCAGTTGTTTTATTAGTAAACAGCAGTGGACTTGAAGGTCTCAATGGCTGCGGACAATATCTTTTCATTGTCACCGGACAAATCTTTGCTCGACTCTACCGCATCCAGCAAGTCTTTGTGATTGGATTTAACATAGGCCTGCAACGCGGATTCAAACGCCAGAACCTTATTTACCGCAATACCATCAAAGGAACCCTTGTTGATCGCAAACAGAGTCACGGCCATTTCGGCCACAGACATCGGTGCATATTGCGGTTGCTTCATCAATTCCATAACCAGGCGGCCACGCTCCAGTTGTTTGCGTGTGGCTTCATCCAGGTCGGAAGCGAACTGTGCGAACGCAGCCAACTCACGGTATTGGGCCAAGGCCAGACGCACACCTCCACCAAGCTTTTTAATGACTTTGGTCTGTGCTGCCCCCCCCACGCGTGACACCGAGATACCGGCGTTGATCGCGGGTCGGATACCGGAGTTGAACAAGTCAGTTTCAAGGAATATCTGGCCGTCGGTAATGGAAATCACGTTGGTCGG
Source organism: uncultured Nitrosomonadales bacterium (assembly GCA_903873725.1). GTDB lineage: Bacteria > Pseudomonadota > Gammaproteobacteria > Burkholderiales > Gallionellaceae > CAIQPV01. Next base: position 698 of record CAIQPV010000123.1, on the reverse strand, counting down.
AACGAAGGCTGACACGTCACCTGCCGCTGTTTCAATAACCGGCAAAGCGGTCAGTGAACCGGTCTTGCCCTTAACTTCGCCATTGGTAAATTTTTCGACATAGTGTTCATTCACGCGTGCAGCCCGTTCCAGCAAACGGGAGTGCAAGTAAAACACATCTCCCGGATATGCTTCGCGGCCCGGCGGACGGCGCAACAGCAGTGAAATCTGGCGATACGCCCATGCTTGCTTGGTCAAGTCATCATAAATAATCAGGGCATCCTGACCACGGTCGCGATAGTACTCACCCATGGTGCATCCTGCATACGGCGCCAAGAACTGCATCGCGGCAGAATCCGAGGCAGTTGCCGCAACCACAATCGTATATTTCATCGCGCCATGTTCTTCCAGCTTGCGCACAACGTTGGCAATGGTGGAAGCCTTTTGTCCGATTGCCACGTAAATACAGGTCATATTTTGACCCGCCTGATTGATGATTGCATCCACTGCTACGGCTGTTTTACCAGTCTGACGGTCACCGATAATCAATTCGCGCTGACCACGGCCAATTGGAACCATGGAGTCGATGGATTTCAAACCTGTTTGCACCGGCTGTGAAACCGATTGGCGATCAATTACGCCCGGTGCAACTATTTCAATCTTGTCTGTCATCTTGGCATTGATCGGACCCTTGCCGTCGATGGGCTGCCCCAGAGCAT
>CAIQPV010000122.1 GCA_903873725.1 uncultured Nitrosomonadales bacterium | reverse complement strand
TTTTGCGCGAGGTGATCAGCCCGCTGGAGACCCTGCCTCCCGTATAGATTGCGGCCATCGTGCGTCCCGCACTGGAGGTCGCGGATGTCTTCCGCGCCCATGGTGCTGCCTGGCGACACGCTCAGCACGCCCATTTGAGCTTGGGGCAACTCAAGGTCATGTCGGCGATCGAGCAATGCCGCAGTGCGGCGCTGGGCGGTCACGTGTTGCACTGCCCCGCCTGTGCACATGACGAGATCGCCTACAACTCCTGCCGCAACCGGCATTGCCCCAAATGTCAGGCGAGTGCGGCCAAACGCTGGCTCGAAGCCCGGCAGACCGAGCTGTTGCCGGTGGATTATTACCATGTAGTGTTCACCTTGCCCGCACCGATCAGTGCTTTCGCCTACACCAACAAAGCGGTGATCTATCGTCTGCTGTTTGAGGTCGCAGCGGAAACGCTGCGTACCATTGCCGCAGACCCCAAGCATCTGGGGGCGAGGATCGGGGCAACGCTGGTGCTGCACACATGGGGTTCATCGCTGACGCATCATCCACATGTGCACGGCATTGTACCGGGTGGCGGGCTATCATTGGATGGGGAGCGCTGGGTCAGTTGCAAGCCGGGATTCTTCCTGTCGGTGAATGTGCTCTCGCGGCTGTTCCGGCGGCGCTTCCTCGAAGAACTCAAGCTGGCGCATCAGGCTGGTCAGTTGCAGTTCTTCGGTGAGCACATCCCATTGAGTGATGCGACCACCTTCGCTGATTGGATTGCACCGCTGAAAGAATGCGAGTGGTATGTGTATGCCAAACGCCCCTTTGCAGGCCCTGCGGCGGTGCTGGCGTATCTGTCGCGTTACACTCATCGGGTGGCGATTTCCAATTCCAGACTAATTGCACTGGATGAGCATGGCGTGACGTTCAAATGGAAAGACTACCGCGCCAAGGGCAAGACGCGCTACAAGACCATGACACTGGATACAGGTGAGTTCATGCGGCGATTCCTGCTGCACGTCTTACCCGTGGGCTTTCACCGTATCCGCCACTACGGGTTGATCGCCAATACCGGGCGACGCGAGAATCTGGCACGGGTTCGCGAGCTGCTTCAGGTCGCACCCGTCGCTGAACAACCGAGTGATGAAACTACCGTCGAAGCAGTTCAGCCCACCTTCGTCTGCCCGCATTGTGGTGCACCAATGAATATCGTTGATACCTTGGCACGGGTACAACATATCCGTGCACCACCACTTCGAGGTACATCATGAACAGACCCGTTACTCGATATCCAAACAGTCATCGGTCGGCACCGATGCGGGAAAGCTTTGTCTCGCGTTGTAAAATCCCCGCGTATTCCTCTTTTCCAGAACGAAGCGCAAGGGAAATTTGCTTCAATAAAGTTCACTTGAGCAAAGTATTCATCAGCCTGATCAGCTGGATCATCAAATTAAACGGCACAATAAAAACCCAAATCCCCATAGGCCGTAGCCTGTTCTAAAACGCGCAGTAACATCATCGCGGTTTCCTCCCTTGGTGCTTGTCAGACGCCTGCCCATTCCGGGTTGCGGTATCATCACGGCTATGCGTTTGAGGGCAGGCATCTGACAACCCTTAACAATGGACGAAACACCATGAGGGCACACTTATCGGCCATTGCGGACCATTAGGGTTTCTTGAAAGGGCAGTTGGTTCAGCCGGCAGGAATGTCCGGTTACAGGTTTTTCGAACTGACACCACCATTGAAGATAGTTATTTTTTCTATGGTATCGCCCAGCGATGTTGTATGCCCAATGCTGCGATGGTCAGAATTCTCTTGCCGCATGTATTGAATGAATCTGACTTAACGTGCTACGATGCCGTCATGAAAAAAGCAATTGCCAATGCCGTTGAGAATAAGGCGAAGCCTGTGAAGGCAGGCGCGCGTGGCTCTGCGCATCTTGCAAAAGTAGTTGCGGCAAAACCCTCTTATAGCAAAGCGGCCCGGCAAGCTGCTTTCAAGCAAGAAGTAGCAATTCTTCACCTTTCCCCTGTCGAGGCTGTTGATCGCGCAAGACTGATCCCCTCTGTCGACGTAAAGGCTTTCCGCGTTATCCACATGCCAGGCTAATTCATGGCGACCGGGTTTGACTGGTTTTGTCCGGACGACCTGCCGATATTTTTCAAGGCA
>CAIQPV010000121.1 GCA_903873725.1 uncultured Nitrosomonadales bacterium | reverse complement strand
TTAGGTGGTCTTTTTGGTGTTTTTCTGGCGCTGATTCTTGAGCTTAGGAACCGACGTGTTCGCTCGGCGGGAGACCTGGCCGAAGCGTTGGATATCCCGCAATTGGGTACCATCACATCTGCGGTTCGCACCATCAAGGCAATCGGCATTGGAGCAAACGCATGAGTGAATTCCACACCTCTCAAGCGGGCCAAGGCACCGGTCTGGCCACAGTCGCCAAGCCCCGCTCCATCGGCGACATTTTGGTGGCCAATGGGCGACTCAGCACCGAAGACCTGCAGCGCATTTTGGCCCAATCCAGAGAGGACAAGGTCAACTTTGGCGAGGCCGCCATAGCACTCAAACTGCTGACGCAAGATGACATCGACTTTGCCCTGAGCAAGCAGTTTGACTATTCGTATCTGAGCCCCACAGACAGCAGCCTGAGCCCATCCCTGGTGGCTGCCTACAAGCCCTTTAGCCGGGTCGGCGAAAACCTGCGCGCGGTGCGCAGCCAGCTCATGTTGCGATGGTTCAATGGCGACCCGTCGCGCAAGATTCTGTCCATCGTGAGCGCCGGAAGTGGCGACGGCAAGAGCTTTATCGCCGCCAATCTGGCGATCGTGTTTGCCCAGCAGGGAGAGCGCACCCTGCTCATCGATGGCGACTTGCGCACGACGCAAGACACGGGGCAGCAAGCCCAGTTCAAGTTGGGTCGCAATGCGGGGCTTTCAGGCATATTGGCCGGGCGAGCGGGTATGGACGTGGCTCAGCAGGTGCCTGGCCTTCCCGGCCTTTCGGTCATTACGGCAGGTGCCGTGCCACCCAATCCTCAAGAACTGTTGGGTCGGCCTGCCTTTGGTCAATTGTTGATGGCGGCGTCCACAGAGTTTGACGTGGTGCTGATTGACACGCCCAACGGTGGCGACTATGCCGATGCGGAAGTGATCGCGGCCCGCGCTGGTGCCGGTTTGCTTGTAACGCGCGTCAATCAAAGCCGAATCCCACAGGCAAGTCAGTTCTCCCGGCGTCTGCAAGATGGTGGCGTGTCGCTGGTTGGCTCGGTGTTTAACGACGCCTAAGGTTTGCAAGTGCCGACAATATTAAAGAAACAAATGGTACCCTGGATCCCAATAATTCTTGGGTTTCTGGCGTTGTATATACCTAGTTTGTATGACCTGTTCACCGGCATTTGGAGCAGTGATGAGCAAATGCATGGCCCGGTCATACTTTCTATTTCGTGTTGGCTTTTGTACCGTAAGTGGCCTGAAGTCGGCAAAATTGGCGCTAGGTCACAAGTGGCTAGCTGGGTTTTTTTTGTATTTGGCCTATTAAGCTACGCACTCGGTAGATCACAGGCTATTTTACAGTTGGAAATCGGTTCCGTGTTACCTGTGATAATAGGCTTGATTTTGAGTACACATGGCCCTGCGGCACTACGTAAGTTGTGGTTTCCGCTGTTCTTCATGATGTTCATGATACCTCTACCAGGCATACTGGTCCAGGCCGTGACCATCCCGTTGAAGACAGCTGTTTCCATTGTCGCTGCCGAAACTCTCTACGTGTTCGACTATCCGATTTCCCGGACCGGTGTCATCCTTCAAGTTGGCCAATACCAATTGTTAGTGGCCGATGCATGTGCTGGATTGCATACGCTTTTCTCGCTTGAGGCATTAGGCCTTCTGTATATGAATCTAAAAGGATACGTTTCCTTCAGAAGAAACATCGCACTTGCAACGCTGATTGTTCCGATTTCGTTTGTTTCAAATGTAATTCGGGTATTGGTTCTGATACTTGTTACTTATTATATGGGCGACGCCGCTGGGCAAGGCTATTTGCATGGATTTGCGGGAATGACGTTGTTTATAACTTCACTACTCCTGATAATTAGTTTGGATACGCTGCTGGGCCGCCTAATAAAAGACAAGGTTTCAAATGTTGCGTAGAAATTCAATTGTGACCGTATCTTGGAAGTCAAATTTTATTGCATTTTTGATGTTGATAACCGCTTTGGTAGCTTACTACTTCACGCCCAGGATGCATTTGTCTGATGTCAAAACTAAAATTGACCTCGCAAGCCAGATTCCTAAGTCTTTTGGTGATTGGCAAGAAGATTCGTCCTTAGTGCCTATATTGCCTGACCCACAGGTACAAGCCAGACTGGATGTTTTGTACTCTTCAACTCTTGCTCGCACTTACCGCAATAATGCAGGAGACCGGGTAATGCTGTCGATAGCCTATGGTAGCGACCAAAGCTCCGAGGCCACTGCCGTCCACCGGCCGGAGTTTTGTTATAGTGCACAAGGTTTCAATGTAAGTGATCTGGGTAAAGCCACACTTCACCTGGGCAGTCGTGAACTCATTGTTCAACACCTTCGTGGCGTGCTAGGGAGTCGCCATGAAACAATCACTTATTGGATAACGTTAGACGAGACTGCCACACTGCCTGGTTTCGGAAGAAAGATGGCTCAGTTGCGCTATGGCTTGCGAGGTGAGATACCAGATGGACTTTTATTCAGGGTTTCATCGTTTGCAGCCAATGATCAAAAAAGCTACGAGTTGCAAAACCAGTTTTTGAAAGATCTAATAAGCAGCATGTCCGCTGCAATTATTCCACGATACTTCGGTAAATCAAATTTAAAATTTCAAACGACTGCGTCTCTTCCTGCCTTGAATAAATGAACTCTATGCAAACAATGCAGTCGCTCTCAAGCTCCTGGCAGTACGGGGTGGGCAGGATTGTAGTGATGGCGCGGGACAAAGTACCCTCAAATCACGGGCCTATTCCGTTGCTAATAATTTGGTTGCTGACCGCTGTCGTTTTGGGACTAATCGTAGCAATTGAACCATTCCTCGCGATTCTATTGATGATTGCACTCGTCGGTCTTGCTTTGCTGGCTCGGTTGGTTATGCGCGTTGCGCCGGGTGCACCTATTTGGATTAAAGCCAGTTTCTTGGTCGTTATAGGTCAATTGGTGTTTAACTATGGCTTCTCTAATATAATATTATTTGTTGGAGGAATACCATTGCCTCTGTCCGAGTGTGTGTTATTTTTTGCTTTGTGTGCATGTGCACAACGCATCTTGCAGGGGAAAGATGGTTTGGTACTTCCCTGGCAGATACTGCTTTTGGTAAGTTGGATTGCATTCAACTTAATATGGCACTTACCGTCGGGCATCATAAGCGACGGTGTAAGCGCAGCGAGAGATGCCATGCCTACCGTGGAGATGTT